>JAWXAS010000016.1:0-52633 GCA_034439635.1 Bacteroidota bacterium
GCGCACGCGTTTATTTTAAAGTTGGAGGCAATATCAGTAGTATTGAAGCTAACATACTTTTAAGTGAAGTTTCGGAAATAAAATACGGTGAAAAAAAACAACCGCAACTACCCACCTTAGGACAAGCATCAGGCACTGAGCAAAAAGATGATTACGTACCACCAAATACACCTACGGTAAATACCCAAACTAAAAAACTCGACAGCCCTAGAAAGGAGAATAGCATTTCTGTATTTGCAAGTGCTGCGCTGCCGGTTGGAAATTTTAATAGAAAAACATTGGATACAAATGAAATCGGCCCGGCAATAATTGGTGCTGCTGCGGGTTTAAACTTTACCCACATGAACAAAAATGGCTTTGTATTTGGATTGAATTGCTTTTTATCTAACAACGAGCTCAACACAGGCCCTATTACAAGTAAGTACACATATCATAGTGATTCGGTTTGGAAAGCCGACAAAGCAAATTGGGGAGCGTTCGGCATTCATTTATCTGTTGGATACCATAAAATTTTTAGCGAAGATCTTTTGGTGTATGCAAAAATTAATGTCGGCTACATTTCTTTAAAATACCCAGAAGTTACTTTAAGCGTAAGCTCCTCTGAATATTTAAAATTCAATTCATCAACAGCCGATGCAATTTCGTTTGGAGCGGCTGCCGGAATTAATTACCGTTTGTTTCAAAGTTTGGGAGCAGCATTAGAGATAAACTATTTGCAAGCCAATTGTAAATTCAACGAAATTTTGGTTATTGGCGAAGCGCCGGCTACCCCAATAAATAAAAAGATCTCGCAAACCATGCGTGATGTAAAACAATCTTATCAAAATGTTTTTATTTCGGCGGGGGTTAATTATTGGTTTTAAAATTGCAAAGTCTTTTTTATAAACACTAAAACACATTTCCGTTTTTCAAATACCAAGGCACCAAGACACAGTTATAACTTACTAAGCAACGCCTAAAAAACTGTGTCTTGGTGCCTTGGTGTTAAAAAACTTGATCTTCGTGACTAGAAGTGTTTATTAATTGCCGCAATAGCATTTTTCAATCGCTCTTTATCAAAGCCTTTGATCACTTCAAATTTCAAACCGAGTTTTACTAATTCATCTAAATGCATTTGCATGATCTCTTTTCGGTTGTACTCATTACGACGCTGTTCATCAGCAACCCATGGAAGATCAATATCGCAAAGCAAATGAAGATCATGATCGGTATGAACTATATTTTGTTGGATGAAATCAGGCGCAGTCTTAAAAACAACCTGAGCCCACACTTTTCCTGAAATCAAATTCGTATCACAAAATAAAAATCGGTTGGCGCGTTCTATCGTTTCACGCTCCCACAACATTTGTTTTTCGTAAATGATGTTGAGATCTTCTTTAGTATAGCCGTCAATATTTTTTTCTCGAAAATAATCGCGGGCATATTCAGGAACGTAAATGGTGTTGTAATGCATGGCCAATTGCTCGCATAATATAGTTTTGCCGGTGCTTTCGGGACCAACAACCGCTATTTTAATGATCTTTGAGTTCTCCATGAGTAAAAGCCATATGCGGCCATCGCAGTAAATACAAAATATAAAACCGAAAAGAGCGGCATCTCTTTTTTCCAATATAAAATTACGTAAGCTAGATCAATTAAGACCCAAAAAGCCCAGTTCTCGGTCCACTTTTTCGTCATCATAAATGTAGCGGTAATACTACAAGCTGTTAATATAGCATCAAACTCGATTTGATCTCCTTTAAGTTTTTTAAGAAAAAAATAATAAATAATGCTTTGGATCAAGGTAGCTAAAAACATGAATAACCACATATTTGCAGGGGTGTTTGTTACAGTGAATTCTTTATGCTTATTTTTTTTCCAATAATACCATCCGTAGATTCCCGATATAAAATAAAATCCTTGTAAAGCCATATCGCCATACAATCTCTGTTCATAAAATTCAAGAAAGGAAGTAACAACACTTATTAATGCTAATGGCCAACACCAAATTCGCTGCATAATAGTAAACATAACGCCAAGAACACCGGAAATAAGCGCTATTGTACCGAGAAGCGACATTTATTCGATCTTGATATTAAGCTCGTTGAAACGACGAATGATATTAAGGAATTGATTACATGGGCTTTCATTCTCCCATATATATGAACTAAAGGCAATACCACTAAAGCCGTACTTCGCGGTTTTTTCAATAACTTTATCGGTTACACCACCACGTGCTACAATTTTTTTATCAGTACTTTTTAATGCAGAAATTAAAGCTTCTTCATAAAAACCGCCGTATAATTCGCCGGTTAAATTATTATAAACCGTTCCCACCAAAAAATAATCCAAATCGTGCTCTTCTTTATTATGAATATTAGCCAAACGTTTATACGATCGCGTTTTAAAAAGCTTTCCAAATTTGATACGTAAACGGAGGCGTGTAAAAAAATACTTCCACTTTTTATTAAGATGTGTTGCCGTAAAATGTATGCCTTTAAGATCGTATTTAGCGGCTAGTATGTGATGAGAATGAATAATAATACGATTATGAAAATATTGAGGGATCTCTTCAATATAATCGCGCATTTCTTGCGTTGTAAGTTTAGGCTTCCTCAAGTGAAGGGTCATTAAACCATCTTCAAACATTTTGGTTACCAAACTTGGCTCATCGGGTAAAGACCTCGAGCCTGTTATAACAATAAGCTTCATTTTATAATATGCTATTATACAAAAACTTTTGAAAGTGCATGTATTAAATGCTTGTTTTTTTCGAGGGCGTTACCAACAACAACCACATTTGCCCCTGAGCTTTTTGCTTTTTTAGCGCCTAATGCCGATGAAATGCCACCTCCAACGATCAATGGAATTGAAATGGTTTGAGACGCTTTATTAATGAGTGCTGAATTTATCTGCTGTTTTGAACCGCTTCCTGCCTCCAAATAAACTGCTTTAAAACCCAATTGTTCAGCCGCCAACATCGTGTCTAAAATTTTTTTGTCATCTTTAAGCGGTTTTGTTTTGCTTATTTTTTGTGTTTGGCTTTTACTTCCGGTATCTACTAAAATATAAGCCACAGGAAATGTTTTGAGTTTAAGCTCTTTTATTTTTTGTGCTGCGCGAATTTGTTTCTCTATCAAGTACTCTGGGTTTCTTCCCGAAAGTAAACTCAAAATAAAAATACCATCCGCTTCTTTGCACAATTGCGATTCATCTCCCGGAAAAAGCACAACAGGAATTTTGGTGATCTTTTTTATAGCCTTTACAATTTCCTTTAAATTATTTCGCTTCAATTTGCTTCCTCCTACTAAAATAAACTTTACCGAACTTTTATTGAGCAGTTTTATCAATCCTTTGTCAAACTTATCAGGATCAACCAATACAGCAAGTGATGATTTTTTTTTGTGTATGAGTTTATCGAATTTCATGTAATACCAAAGCTAAAAAATAAGGATCAAATTTACGATACATTAATTTGTACGTTCGAATCTGATCTTCAAAATGGATCGCGCCCACTAATTCACCCCTGTCCTTTAATTCAAAGTTATCTATTTTAATACGTTTGAATTCCAATTCTTTTTTTCCGTACATTTTATATATGGCCTCCTTTGCACACCATAATAATGTGAGTTTATCAATATCTGTTTGCGCAAATTCAAATTCTTGCTCGCATAAAAATTTATGCTTTATGTTAATCACTTTTTCGCGGATCAATTCTAAATCTACACCTGTTTCGTTTGTTTGATGAATACTAATAGCTAACCATTGGTGCGAATGCGAAATACTGATATGCTCGCTGCGACCCTTTAAGAGTGGGCGTTTCAGCTCATTATATACCAATTCGAAAGCTGCTGTATTTAACATTTTTTTAAGCAAAAATTGGGTGCCTTTTCGCTCAATTTCACGCTTTTCATCAAGCACATTATCAGCCTTAAACCCTTGCAGGTCAAGCATTCCAAGGCTTAATTGCTCATTAATATATTCTAGGTGTATCAATTTGAGATTTACAAACTTAAGGCTTATCTTTGTATATTATTTTAAAATCTTAAAAATCATACGAAAATGAGCACCACAACTACAAAATTTGTAAAATCAAAAGTAAAAGATATCTCGTTAGCAGAATGGGGTCGTAAAGAAATAAAATTAGCCGAAGAAGAAATGCCCGGCTTGATGTCACTTCGTAAAGAGTATGGTGCAAGCCAACCTTTAAAAGGTGCGCGTATTGCAGGTTGTTTACACATGACCATACAAACCGCTGTATTAATTGAAACATTAACAGCTTTAGGTGCCGAAGTTACTTGGAGTTCATGTAATATTTTCTCAACGCAAGATCATGCTGCTGCTGCAATTGCCGCTGCAGGTATTCAAGTATATGCCTGGAAAGGTATGAATGCTGAAGAATTTGATTGGTGTATTGAACAAACATTATGGTTTGGCGAAGATCGCAAACCATTAAACATGATCTTAGATGATGGTGGTGATTTAACTAACATGGTATTTGATAAATATCCTGAGTTAGCTGCAGGCATCAAAGGTTTATCGGAAGAAACTACAACAGGTGTTCACCGTTTATATGAGCGTATGGCAAAAGGTACTTTATTGTTACCTGCTATTAACGTTAATGATTCGGTTACAAAATCAAAATTTGATAACAAGTACGGTTGTCGCGAATCATTAGTGGATGCTATCCGTCGTGCAACAGATATTATGATGGCAGGTAAAGTTGCTGTTGTTGCAGGTTATGGTGATGTTGGAAAAGGTTCAGCACAATCGTTATCATCGCAAGGTGTTCGCGTAATTGTAACGGAGATCGATCCAATTTGTGCTTTACAAGCTGCAATGGATGGCTATGCTGTTCAAAAAATGGATAACGCAGTAAAAGTTGCTGATATCATTGTAACTACTACAGGTAATAAAGATATTATTGTTGGTCGTCATTTTGAATCTATGAAACATAACGCTATCGTTTGTAATATCGGTCACTTTGATACGGAGATCGATATGGCGTGGTTAAATAAAACTTACGGTGCTTCAAAAGACACTATCAAACCACAAGTAGATAAATATACCATCAAAGGAAAAGACATTATTGTTTTAGCTGAAGGACGTTTAGTTAACTTAGGTTGTGCTACTGGTCACCCAAGTTTTGTAATGAGTAATTCATTTACAAACCAAACTTTAGCACAATTAGAATTATGGACAAACACGGCAGCTTACGAAAATAAAGTATATGTGTTACCAAAAATTCTTGACGAAAAAGTTGCTCGCTTACACTTAGGTAAAATTGGAGTTGAGTTAGATACTTTAAATAAAGATCAAGCAGACTACATTGGTGTAAAAGTTGAAGGTCCGTTTAAATCGGATGCTTACAGATACTAAGATGCAAGATTCATAACAGCAGAACGCAAGGCCTGTTGGCAAAACATGAAACCCGTTGTGAAAGCAGCGGGTTTTTTATTTTAATTAATTGGGCGTGCCCCCTCGCAGCATTTCGAACATAGCCCTAGCTCGGTGTCGGGCTTTTTGTTCCAAGTCCTCACCACAAGTTCGTTCCTCACTTGCGGTTCTGGGCTTTCCACTGCAATCCCTCACGCGTAATAGGTAAAAGACATATTGCCTTTATTCGGTACAAATGCCACTGACGAAGGGCAGCGCCAAAACTCTAACTTTAATTAAATATTTTATTATCAATACTTTACGTGCTAATTTATGGAAAGCGACAACTTCCTTCATCTAAATATTAGAAACCAATAACAACAACGCCTTATGAAACATCAAACTATAAAAATACAGATTGCCGAGCCTTGTCACGAGAACTGGGATAAAATGTTAAAGGAAGAAAAAGGCCTGCCTACTGGACAGGCAGGTAAATTTTGTTTATCGTGTCGAAAAGAGGTGGTTGATTTTTCGCGCATGACAAATGAAGAGATCATTAATTATTTTAATGTAAATGAAGGCAAAAAAACATGCGGACGAATTTCCAAGCATCAACATAACACACTCATTAGTAATTACCAAAAAGTAGTTACACCTTGGTTCAACCGTTATGTAGCAGGTTTTTTTATGGCGTTAGGATTTTATAATCCGTTAACAGCACAAACAAACAATACTCCAGTTGAACAGCATATGAAAGGTGAAATAGCTGTAAAGCAACCTCACATTTCACCCGACAAAAAATTAGTGATCAATGGGAGAATTTTAAATAATAAATCACATAAAGGAATTAAAGGTGCTATGATAACTATTGTTGGTTCAGACATTACTGTTAGCTCAGATAAAAATGGAAATTATAGTGTGTCAATTCCTGCTCGTTTACAAAATGAGAATTTGGTGTTAAGTATAATGTGTGAAGGCTACGAACCGCAAGAAATCACAGGTATTGATTACAAAAAAACTACGGTAACTATTATCACAAAACTTTACGTAGAAGAAAAACACATCATGGGTGATATGATCATGGGAAAAGTAATGCCATCAAAAGAAAATTAAAAATTTGTTTGTTGTTATAGGTTCAAGGGCGTGGAGAGATCTGCGCTTTTTTTTTGACAATCATTTGTAGCCACAAAGAAACTAAGACGCTAAGAAAAAAATTTGACCTTTATGTCTTGGCGTCTCTGTGGCAAAAATCAAGAAGAATACTTCCTTCTTCTCATATAGAACTGCAAAATTCCAAAACCAAATATTAAAAATGCAGGCAAAGCAACGTTCATCATTTGCCATTTACTTCTTTGCATTTCGGTCTTCTTTTTATCAAGTAAACGCAAGGTAACAACACGAGAACGCAATTGCAGTAATCCTTCATCATCCAATAAATAGTTCATGCAATTCAATAAAAAAGTTTTGTTTGCAAAAGTTCTCCCCGTGTACATATCATATCCCAAAGGCATAACATTACCAGTTTTGTAATCTATTCCATTTGTAGCCAGATCACCATCGGCTACAACAACCATTTTACTTGGCTTAACTCCGCGATCAAGATATTTGAAGGTTGGATCATTTAATAAGGCATTTGGCAAACGGTATTCTACCACACTATTAAATGTTCCTTCCAACAAAACAGCCAAAGGTTGATACGGATTATTAAATTGCTGAGAATTTGGTTTCTTCATGGCCATTGCCAATGAGAGTCGCGCAGGCGTTGGTTGTATTTTTGAATTTCGGCTACTATGCAACAATACGGTTTTTTTAATGCCTAGCGCGGTGATGGTATCAATAGTACTTACATAATCCATTTTTACTAAACCAAGATTTTTTACAATTGGGTGCGAACCATCCGGCATTGATAATACACTATAATACCAAGGGCGCAATTGAAACTTTGCTTCTGCACCCGGAACAGCTACATTTATTGGAACAGAGCCGCTCAAAAAATCTTGTACCAAAACCGGATTTAAGCGCACGCCGTATTTAAACAACATGTCTTCGATATTATATTGCTGCGAAAAACCTAAAGAGTAGCCGCGCATGCGCATCGTATCCATATTGATGTTAACTGGATCAATTAACCACATTACCTTTCCTCCGTTCATTACATACTGATCAATAATGAACTTGTCTTTATCGGTAAAAACAGAGTCGGGCTTTGTGATAACAATGGCTGCTGCATCTTTAAGTGCCAATAGTCTTCCGGCGATCTCTACGCGATTCACTGAATAATATTCGGCCATTGAACGCATCAAGTCATATTGCTGAATGGTATCTGCTTCACTGTGCCCTTCAACAAACGAAACTTCCAGTGAGCGCTTTTGACGAAGTTTGCGAATAACATTACTTAATCCGTATTCAAGATCTTGTACACTATTATTAATACCTTCTTCTTCATTATTCATTCCCATCTGGCGTTTGTAGATCTGCCATACCCCTTCTTTATTTTTGTATGACACTAAAGCTCCCGGCCAGATCCAACCTTGAGATGTTTTTTCATTATTAGAAGAAGTAACTTGTTCGGGCTCCAATCCCTTTTCGAAAAGCTGTTTTTCGGTGGCGATTTGCTCTTCTTTAGTTCCGTTCTCGTAAATATTTATGAATTCGTATTCAATGTTTCCATTTGAATAAGCACGGAATTCGTCAAGAATTTCTTTTGCTTCATTTTTTAATCGTGCAAAGCTTGGTTTAAAATCTCCATGCAAATACACTTTCAAATAAATAACATCATCCAGTTCGCCCAAAAGTTTTTTGGTTGATTCGGTAATGGTGTATCGCTTTTCTTTGGTAAGATCGAAACGTTTAAATGCCAATGAGCCAATGAAATTAATAAGCACAACAATTACCAGCAATACTGCCAGCATAAAAATATCTTTGCGCCTGCCTGCCTGCGAGGCTGGTTTATTTCCGGTTGCCTTGTTCATTACCATTTGCGACTTTCTAAAACCAAACGGGTTAATAAATTAAATATCGCTATCACACTCACAAAATAAATAATATCGCGCGTATCTACAACGCCCCTGCTCATACTTACATAATGATCATTTATTCCTAAGGCCTTCACAAAAGCGGCCGATTTTACAAATACACCTGATTGCGAAATAAAATCAAAACCTATATAACAAAAAAAGCAAAGTAATAACGCAATAATAAATGCGATCACTTGATTTTCGGAAATGGCCGAAGAAAAAATTCCAACTGCTACAAAGCCTGCACCTAAAAATAAAAGCCCTATATATGAGCCCCACATTCCTCCTGTATCCACATGTGTTCCGCCTGCACAAAGTTTGCTTACCGAATAATAATAAATAAGGGTTGGCAATAACGAAATAACAACCAATGTAAATCCTGCCAAATATTTTGCCATAACAATTTGTAGGTCAGTAATTGGTCTAGTCAAAAGCAATTCAATAGTTCCCGATTTTTTTTCTTCCGAAAAACTACGCATTGTAATGGCCGGAATTAAAAATAAATATACCCATGGTGCGATTGAGAAAAGTGGATCAATATTAGCAAATCCATTATCTAAAATATTTGCTCCGCCTGCATCGGTTGGAATGATCCATAAAAAGATACCGATAAGAGTGATGAACACGCCAATGGCCACATAACCAATAAGCGAACTTAAAAAACTGCGGATCTCTTTTATGTAAAGGGTAAGCATGTGTTGCAAAAATAAGGAATAGATCTTTCTAATTTTCCTTTTTTGGGGTTTTTAAGGATTTTTTACAAACAGAAGAAATGTAAAAGCCGACTTTCATTGCGACTTAGTGGTTTTGCAGCAATAAATTCACCAAATATCTACTAGTTTAGCTAAAAAGGCACTAACAAAACTACTCACCATCTACCAACTGCAAAGTATCTTGGCCTGTTTTATTATCTAGTATCTCGTAGATCAAATAGGTATGGTAGGCATTTTTATTCAGTTGATTACTTAAAACAATAATGGTTGTTTTATCTCTTAATCTTCTATGAAAAGCGGTGCGGTAACCGTGCCACCAACCGTTATGAAACACTTCCTTTTTTACAGAATCTTTATGATCGCGCATCCGCCAGCCAAAACCGTAGTTGTTGTCGCGCTGCTCTTTGCTATAAGGCGCATACGCTAAGGATTGCGTTTCGGGAGCTAAAATTTTGTTTTGATACATCGCTTCGCTGAATAAGAACAGATCAAAAGGGGTAGAAAAAATACTTTTATCGCCTAATACATAATCGCTGGCATCGCCCGGCTCCACCTTCCATTTTAAATTATAGGATTTTGCAATGCGATTAGAATCAATTTCATTAATGGTGCAAGTATTTTTCATTCCAAGGGGCTCAAACAATTCCTTCTTTAAATAATCTTCGTAAGGTGTGCCCGTTACTTTTTCTATAAGCAAAGCCAGCAACGCATAATTTGTATTGCAATAATTAAAACGTTTATTTGGTTTTAAATAAGGCGCGGGTGCTTTAAAACACATTTGATCGTATACCTGTTGATTTGAGAATTTAGCGGATGTTCCTATCTCTGTATTCAAAAAATAAATATAGTTTGGCAATCCCGAACGGTGACATAATAATTGCTTTACCGTAATGCCATTATAACTAAACCCCGGAAAATACGTTTCAAATGGTTGCTCAATATCTATCAACTTTCTTTCGTGCAACATTAATATGGCTGTAGCCGTAATTACTTTTGACACCGATGCCAATTGAAACATGGTAGAATCGTTGAGGTAAATTTTATTCTCTTTATCGGCAATACCGTAACTTTTTTTCAGTAAAATTTTTCCTTCGCGCCCCACTAAAACACTTCCATTAAAACTGTTTAATCGATTCCATGTGGTGAACATAGAGTCTAATCGTGCTTTAACGCGTGCGTCTTTATCTTCTTGCCCAGTTTTTATTTTAGGTTTATCAATTTTCTTTTCATCACTAAACTCATCGCTCCCGCAACTGATAACAGTTAAGATAAAAATAATTATTAAGGATATTTTTTTCAAAATTTAATTTCTTTTGTGTCGTTCTCGCTACAATTTTTGCAAGAGGCAGGCTAAAATCACTCGAACTGACAATACTTCCTTTTTCTCCATTCGTACTTCGTCACTCGTACTTCTTACTTCTCTTCCTCATCTACTTTATCATAATCGAAATCATTTCCCCAAAAATCCATTTGCTTTTTTATCCATGCCTTTCTGTTTTGCATATAAGGCCCTGCAGGATTAGCAACATATTTTCGTGGGTTTGGCAATACCGCTGCAATTGCGGCCGCCTGATCTTTATTTAATTTTATGGCGCTTTTTTTGAACCAATGTTGCGCTGCGGCTTCTGCTCCGTAAATTCCATCTCCCATTTCAATGCTATTCAAATACACTTCCATAATTCGCTCTTTACTCCAAAATAACTCTATCAAAAATGTAAAATATGCTTCAAAACCTTTCCTAATATAACTTCGGCCCGACCACAAAAATACATTTTTAGCAGTTTGTTGTGTAATTGTGCTTCCCCCTCTTATGCGTTTTCCCTTTTTGTTTTGCTTCATGGCTTTTTTTATAGCGCCCCAATCAAAGCCATCGTGCCTTAAATAATTTTGATCTTCGCTACAAACCACTGCCAATTGCAAACGCTCATTGATCTCTTCCAAAGGAACCCAATCATGTTTCAATCGCATGTCTTTACCATCACTTTTTTGCTCGATACACCTAATAAGCATCAAAGGCGTAAGAGGAACAGGCACAAAACGGAATAGTATTACCGAAACAATGGAGGTTATGAGGAACCAAACCACGCATCGCAAAAGAAACTTCCCTATTTTAGCTAAAAATAACACGTAAAAAGGCAAATCTAATTCGTAATTTTGCTTGAAATAGGCACTGAGCCAATACTAATCAACTGTCGAGTCTTAATATCATGCCAAAAAAGATCAGCCTTATACTAATTTTTGTCCTTTTCGCCTTAGGTGCACTTTATCTTTACAATAAATATAAAGTAGCGCCAAGTATCGATATTTCTAAACTTTCTTTGCAAACGCTAGACGGTAAACCTTTTGATATTGCATCCCTAAAAGGAAAAAAGGTGATCATGAGCTTTAGTGCTTCCTGGTGCGGTAATTGCATTAGAGAGATGAATGCGATGAAAAAAATAAAAGACACCGAATTGCAAGGGATAGAGATCGTGATAATTGATGATGAACCTATGGAAACAGTTATTAGTTTTAAAGAGAAACGCGAATATCCGTTCACATTTTTAAAAGTAGAGCAAGCTTTTCCATCAATTGGCATTTATTCTATTCCGGTAACCTATTTTTACAATGCCAAGCAAGAGTTAACCGGCAATGAAGTTGGCGAGATCGACTGGCAGGATTCCTCTCACCGCGAGCATTTTAAGCAGATCTTAAATTAAATGCTTTTGTAGCGCTATCAACAGCGCTTTATGTAAAACATCTAAAAGCACTTCAAAAAGCAAGCTTCTCGTTTTTTAACTTCATGGTTTATGAGTGGAAAATTATTTGTAGTGCCAACACCTATTGGCAATTTGGAAGACATGACCATTCGTGCTATCAATACTCTAAAAGAAGTTGATCTTATTTTTGCCGAAGACACACGTAACACTATTTTTTTACTTAAGCATTTTAACATTGAAAAACCTGTGCGGTCGTATCATATGCACAACGAGCATAAAATATTAGAAGAAGCAGTGAAAATGATCACTAACGGACAAAATGTAGCCTTAGTATCAGATGCTGGCACGCCGGGTATTAGTGATCCTGGATTTTTATTGATCAGAGAATGTATTAAAAAAGATATTGAAATTATTACATTACCTGGGCCAACAGCTTTTGTTCCTGCACTTGTAAGTAGCGGATTTCCGTGTGATACATTTGTGTTCTACGGATTTTTACCACAAAAAAAAGGAAGGCAAACAAAATTAAAACAACTGGTTAAAGAAGAACGCACATTTATTTTATACGAATCGCCTTTTAGATTAGTAAAACTTTTAGAAGAATTAAAAGAATATTTAGGCGAAGAGCGAAGAGCTTGTGTGTCGCGTGAAATAAGTAAACTTTACGAGGAAAATAAACGCGGCACGTTTGCCGAATTAATAACTTACTTTTCGGCAAAGCAAGTAAAAGGCGAAATTGTTGTAATCATAGAAAGTATTAATCATGGCAAAGAGACGGAAGAATAATAAAAATGATATTGGCTTACCGCCCGGAACATTGGTTTACAATGGGAAAGTTACTTCCGAACGAGTTAAGATCACCTTAATTGAATATAGCGAAACCGAATACTTTGAGCGTGAGTTCTACGATCTATCGGAATGTATGAACCATGTAAAAAATGGCATGGTGAAATGGATGAATGTGGAGGGAATTCATAAAACAGAACTTATTGAAGCCATAGGTAAACATTACGATATACATGCCTTAACACTAGAAGATATAGTTCATATAGATCAACGCTCAAAATTTGAAGAGTACGAGCATTACGCTTTAGGTGTAATGAAAATGATAACCTTTGATGGACATATTCATGCCGAGCAACTATCGTTGATATTAGTTGACGAAACTGTTATTTCTTTTCAAGAACCTTTTGGTGGTGATGCTTTTGATGTGATCAGAAATCGATTAAGGCAAAACAAAGGCAGGGTTAGAAAACTTGGATCTGATTATTTATTTTATTGTTTGATAGATGCCGTTGTAGACTCATACTTTAGCGTTGTTGAAAAAATTGGAGATTTTGTTGAAGAGATCGAAGAAGAGATCATGAACGACGTAAATAAAAATTCATTGAAAAAACTTTACGAACTAAAACGTGAGCTCATATATTTGCGCAAACAAGTTTGGCCAATGCGTGATATGATCAGCAATATGATACGATCAGAATCTGATTTCATTACTAAGAACACACATATATTTCTACGCGATCTTTTAGATCATAGCACTCGTATTATTGATACCGTTGAAACCTATCGCGATCTATTAAGCGGTATTATGGATGTTTATCTCAGTAATGCTTCTAATCGTATGAATGAAGTAATGAAAGTGCTTACTATTGTTTCTAGCATTTTTATTCCGGCTACGTTTATTGTTGGAGTGTACGGAATGAATTTTGATTTTATGCCTGAGTTGAGAGAACATTATGGTTATCCTATTGTTTGGTCAATAATGTTAGCCATAATGATTGGGCAGCTCATCTTCTTCAAAAGGAAAAAGTGGCTATGAAAAGACAAATCTCTGGCTGTATTTGCCTTTTCACCTTGTCGCTAAATCAAAATTTGCGTTAGGGATTGTGGCCTACCGTGTACACACATCTTTTGCAATTACCATCCACTATAAACTTCATAAAAGCGTTCTAGCCCAGTTAGTATAGTTGTTGCGCCTGGTTTACGCTGGCTACTATATCCTTTCCATCCACCCATTCTTGATAAAATCCACACAACCCATTGGATAGAATTTTCTTTGTATGGGTTCTGTTGTTTTAATGTTGCTCCGCTATATTTTTTATTCAGATGCTTTAAACATTGCAATTCATCATCACTAAATGAGCTCATCTCCTGTAATGTTTCTCCCTCAGGTATTAATTCTCTACTATGCATGATATGAAAAATTTTTATACTTGTGTCCATGGTCATTATTGATAATTTACGCAGTGCTCACCCGGTTTCAAGTTCGCTGGCTTCTATGTCAAAATTTTCTTTTTTTAAAATCCTAAAAAACTCCTCAATCCCCCATCTAGCCTCATACCAACTTATTACTTGCAAGGTATCTTTCAGGCTTTTTATATTACAATTTGTAATGAGTGTCCATTTTAATGCTTCTATACCTTTTGGAGGGTTAGTTTCTTTTACCTCAATAATAGTTACAGTATTGCTTTGTAGTGCGAAATCTTTCCATGCTCTTAAAGGTCGTTGAATTTTTACTGTAATCAATTTCACAACCATTTTAGCTATGCGCTTTTTCCTATTTCCGTGGCTATCAGCACTTATTCTTAGTTCATATTGACCTATACCTTTTGCTTTTTTATGAGCTCACTTACTTTTTTTCCGTTCTCAGTAATCCTATCAAACCTCATTCGTATAACATGAAAAATTTTATCATCATTCTTAAAATCAAGTATTTGATCGTATATATCGCCTTCCCTGTCTTGAATATGAATGATTTTCTTGGCATCCTTCAAAATTGATTCGCTCGAGACACAGCCTAGTTGCCATTTACTGGACTCTTTATCTTTAGTTGGCATTTTACGATTATCCCAATCAGTGCCTTTTCTGTTTTTATCACGTTCCCAAATTTTAATATTACTAAGACCATATGGATAAAAACTTTTAGCATCTAAAACAAGGGAATTATGCATTTTAAAACCAAGCCCTTTCTTTCCAGTAGCATCTATCGGACCAAGCCCTGTGTAACTCTGCAAGCGATTTAAATGATTGAAAAAATTAGCCTCACTACTGTCATGAATACATAATACACAACGACCATTTACGGCCGTTGAACATCTTGATGTAATCTCATCTATTAAAATCTTTTCGGTTAAATTTTTATTCCTTAAAAGACGATAATTACCAATCTGTTCCGAACGTGATTGAGAAATTGATTGAATACTTATAGACTTTCCTAATAGTAAGGACCTGGAAAACTTTTGGTGACGAAGAGCTATCCGATTCTCAACTAAACCAATTAGACTTGAATTTAACATAGAATGCCAAAATTAATAAAAGATGTGTGTACACGGTAGGATTGCAGCGGAAATCCTTTTTGTCCTTCCGATTCCTTACATTTTTACTAATAACGGAAGGACAAAAAGATTGTTCGCCGCGGCGAACGGAAAGCTCGACCCGAGCTACGAGAAAATTCGGAATGTTGCGAGGGGAACGCCCAAGTAATTTCTCATTACACAAAAATTACGGCGAGTTGAAAAAAAAATTCAAATTGATTACAACAAGGTAAAAGTACCCTTCAGCTCTACGTACTCGCCTCTGGAGTTTTTGTAAGTGATCAAATACACATAGGTATCATTTGGAGAACTGTTACCATTCCAGCCAATTGTATCATCATTGGTGTTGAATAATAAATTTCCCCAGCGGTTGAAGATCTTTAAATTATAATCGTTCTTATCTACAAAATGTGTAACGGGTAGCCATACTTTATTTACACCTTTAGGCGCAAATGCTGTTGGAATAAATACATCTGCCTCCACATAGGTTGTAGCGCGATTTGAATTTGCGGTTTCGGCAATATTATTTGGATTTCCTAAAGCCTCAACAGCAATTACCATGTATTCTATTTTTGATCCTTCCGAAGCTGCATCTTCAAGGTTGTCTATGTATTCGCTTACTGAACCATTTGTATAACCTGTAGGTTGTGCTGGCACTGCACCATTCACAATACGATAAACGCTATATCCGCCCAAACCGCCACCAAATGCTGTATAATTATTCCAGGTTAATTTTTTTTCGAACATGCTTTGGGTTACATCTGATACTTGTAACCAAACCGATTTTACAATGGCACTTTGTGTACGATCATTACCGCAACTATCTTTTGCTAGTGCTTTGTAATAATAACTACGCTCGCGTGTTTTAAGATCAGTATCATTAAACACATAATTTGGTCCGCCTGTAAAACTAATGAACCCAATTTTTTTATACGAACTTCCATCTTCGCTTCGATAAAGATCAAAACCACTTCCCATTTTTATGGCATCTACAATAAATTTTACACGAATGCTTTCATCTCCGGTAACAGAAACAGAACTGATATAAATAAAATCGGGCGCAACAGTTTGGTAGGAGAAAAAATTAACCCGATTAGAGGAAGATGAAACTGTTTTATTGCTATTGAACGCGCGAACGTAATAGGTTATATTTTTTGCAGGGTCAACACCGGTATGCGTAAAAAATGTATTATTGGTTGAACCTAATAATTGAAACGCTCCTCCATTTACCGAATAGTAAACACGGTACTCCGAAACCGGCCAGCCTGAGTAAGCTGTCCAGCTTAATTGTGTTTGGTAATTGCACTTATCGTACGTGTGATCTAAAAAAATTGTTTTATGCGGAAAATTTAATAATCCTGGATTACCACAACTGTCTATCGGTGCCGTTAAAAATTCTACAGGATTATTAAGTGCGGCCGTTGAAGTAAATGTATAAAGCGTAACAAACTGCCCTAGTACAATATCCATAAGCGTGTTTGTTGCAAGCACTTGATAAATATTATATCCCCAAGTATCATTAGAAACAGAGGGCTGATAACCAATAATTGTTTGCCCGTTAGGCAATACACTTACCGAATCCACCAAGCTTCGCGTTGGTCCGTTTTTATCCTCAAAAATTCCACCGCGTATATTTGAAACCGATGTACAACCGGATCCATCGCCAATTATAACTTGGTAATTATACGTTTGCGGAGTACAAATTGTAATAGAATCCTTGTAGGAAAGATTTCCTGTATTTAATAAATTTACCCATGTTGCGCTTGGATATTCTCTCAATACCGAAAAGCTTACTGAGGTGCTAGCCAAAGGCGGTTGATGCAATTGATTGTATGCTAAATGTGCTACTCCATCACCAGGATTATTCAAATTCAAGAAAATACTTCTTAACGTATCTGATGAGGACGAAATACTTGAACCACCGGGACCAAATTTTGTTCTTACATAGTAATACTGACTTTGTGTATTTGCAAGAAGAGTTGTATGCGTAAATGATGCGTTACCTACTGACCCCATACTTGCAGTATTAGTATATGGACCATTTTGTAAAGTAGAATGAAAGATCTCGTAACTAAAAAATAATCCTCCCGGATCATTCGTTGGGATCCAAGTTAATGTCACATCTCCAGTTACTCCAACTTGCAAACAACGCAACTGAGGAGCAGCCACTTGAGCTTTCAAGAGGTTAATGAGTAAAATAAGTATGCCTATATGTCGAACTTTCAATTAGTTATATAACGTACAAAGTTACAAAAAATTGCGCAAAACCTACAATTTGGCATAAAGGGCAAAATTTGGTACATTTGGGTATAAACTATACGAAACATGAAACAACTTTTACTAGTATTTGGGGCAATTTTAACATTTAGTTTAAGTGCTCAAACTCCAGACCCTAATTTTGATCAACCGTGGGTTACAAGTCCAACCGGCTATCCTGCAAAAGAAGCAGTTGGCTGGATGTCGACCAACGTTTTAACCCATGCATTGGCGAGCCCAAGTAATCCAACGAGCTGTGTTCAGTCGGCTACAAATTGCAGCGGCGGTAATTCAATGAGAATTGAAACTGAAAAATTTACACTTGGTGTATTAAATGGATTGTTGCCTGACACCTGCGGATTTGCATTTACTGGAACTGTTGCTATTTCGGTAACCGGTGGTCGTTTGGTGGATGGTTTTCCATACAATCAACGGCCTACACAAATTACGTATTGCTACCAAACCACTTTAGTTGGCGGAGATACTTCTGGCGTTAGTGTTGCTTTATGGAAATGGAATGGTACAAGCCGTACATATATTGGTGGTGCAAAAAATAGTTACACTGCTAATGTAGGTTCAATGACCAATGCCACTTTAGCAATTGCTTATTCAAGTACTGTAACGCCTGATAGTATGTGTTTGTATGTTGGATCGAGTTATAAATTCTCGGGAACAACTATTCGCAATAAAGCTAAAAAAGGAAGTGTGATTTGGGTTGATAATTTTGTTTACCCTGCATCAACTGTTGGAGTAAAAGAAACTTCTGTAAATGAAATGAATGTAATAGCTTATCCAAATCCTGCTAACACTGCATTTTATGTGAACGCCGAAAGTTCTGATGCTAAGAATTTAGAGATCATTGATCTTACAGGAAAAGTATTAGAGCGTTTAACATTTACTGATGGAAAAGTAAAAGCAGATGTAAGTAAATATCATACAGGTATCTATTTATATTCAGTTACCGGCAATAATAACCAACGTTTAAAAACAGGTAAATTTACTGTAACCCACTAATTAATTTAATTAACGTAAGCCACTCCTTGCGGGGTGGCTTTTTTTTTCTCGATACGCCACTACGCGTCGTGACTACTCGAATTGAAATTGAAAATATGAACATTGAAGAGACAATAAACGCTGATATTAAAACGGCTATGCTTGCCAAGGATGCAAAAAACTGGAAGCATTAAGAGCAATTAAATCTGCCATCTTATTATTAAAAACATCACCTGAAGGTCTTTCGGAAGATACAGCGATGAAGGCCATACAAAAAGAAGTGAAGAAACGTAAAGAGAGCGGTGATCTTTATACGCAACAAAATCGCGCTGATCTTGCTGAAGTTGAAATTTATCAAGCTGGAGTAATGGAAGACTATTTACCCGAGCAATTAAGTGAAGACGAAATAAAAACGCAACTACAAGCTATCATCACACAAGTTGGCGCTAATGGTGCCGGTGATATGGGAAAAGTAATGGGTGTGGCTTCAAAACAATTTGCAGGTAAAGCGGATAATAAAATTGTTTCGCAATTAGTGAAACAATTACTGGGTTAAGCTCTGCTTTTACCTAAAGAAGACAATTCTCTTCCTATACCCATGAACGAGGTAATATTCAAAGGGAATTCGAGATATACATGAAGGAAAGAAAGGAAGAACAATACTTTTAATCCTTTATTATAATCATAAGCATATAAAGCAATTGATAGCAACCATAAAACAATGGTTGCTATTAATGTTTTTTTAGGCACTAAATGCCATTTGATAACCGATGTTTTTGAGAACCAGTTCAAGTAATGATAAGTGTACGCAAAGGCAATAAAACGCATGATCACAAAACCTGCATTGCTCGTATAAACCTGATCTACGCTGGTAAGCTCGTCCATACGAAAGAATTGTATGAGGCGTACATTTAGCTCAGCAAACAATGAATAACTTTTTTGTGAATACTCGCTTACTTGGTAAAACAAGCCTTGTGGTTGCACTACAAAAATTACAACTGCACAGGCTATTAATGTTAGAATAGAAATAATGCCCGGCCATGAACGTTCCTTTAAAGTGCCATACAACATGAACATCCAAGTGAAAATAAAAACGTGAATGATAGTTGGAAGAAAAATGGCGATCCATGTAAAATAAGTATTCGCATCGTTAAGATAACTAATAGAGATAACTGCCAAAATTAGCACCGCCATCCGATATAGCCAGTCCTTCATAAGAACAAAAGCAACAGAAGAAAGCAAACCAAAAGCAATTAGATCAGGAAGGTAGCCTGTACTTTGTTTGGTCGGATTAAAATTAAAATACACCATAATAACACAAGTTGCCACTAAGATCAAAAAATCATATTTTCCTTTTGTAAAATAACTTTTCTTGTGCAACCATCCAATTTCGGTGAGGTAGTGTAAAGGGCCCAATACGCCGTACGAAAAAAGAAAAAGCTCGAATGGCACAAAAAATGCAATAATACAACTGAAGATGATCAAACCCGTATTTACATGATGTATGGTAGAACTATTCATTACTTCTTTTTAGTGCTGGGTTTATTATACTCCGCTATGAACTCAGGCCATTTTTTTGTTTTAAAATGATCTTCGCCATAAAATATCAAACCCGGTTTAATAAGATCCGGAGAAAAATAAAAATTGAACACATCAATCGTGTTTAGTTTTTCATCCAACACACAAGTTGCAGGTAATGAAAAGCGGTTATCGCAAATTTTTAGGGATAAAGAATGTAATGGAAAATTATTGATCACACTCTTAATGAATTTCTCGCCTTTGAACTCAAGTGTATCATTAGTTTCGGCATTAAATTCTACCAAATAATATTTTTCGTTAATGATCTTGGCAATGGCACTATCCATAAAAGTTGTTTTACTCATTACCTTGCAGGAATTGCAAAAACTGCTGGTGATATGTACCAATACTTTTTTAGGTTTTTTCTTTTGCAGCTTATCTAGCTCTTTAAACGTATATACCTTTACGGGTTTTTTTCGGAAATTGGTATCGTAAAATGTTTTAGCAAAATTAACTCCAAACACTTCGAAAGTTGTATTGCGCCATGCATTCTCTAACATAAATACCAAAATAGGTTCTATTTTCTTTTCTTCAAGATAGCCTTGCGACAATAAGGTGTACTCATAATTATTAGTAATAAATGCCGTAGTTGGATAACTCAATTGCTGCCCCATTAATTTGAGCGCAAATTCGTGCGGAGTTTTCGGCTCTTTAGAAGTGGGCTTGTAAACTTTTCCATTGAATTCAATGGTATCCTTACCCTCGGCATTGAATTTTACAGGATAAAAATTAGTGTTTATATATTCAGCAATTGCGGGGCTTGAATACGTTGTACGCATCATATGTTTACACCAGCCGCACCAATCGGTATAAAAATCAAGGAGTATAGGCCGTTGAAATTGCTTGTTCTTTTCTTGTGCTTCTTTGATAGTGATCCACTTAACTAAGCCATTAGTTTCGGTAGCTTGAGAGAAGCCTTGTTGAAACATTGTGAGAAAAGCACTGATAAATATGGATAACCTTAACATTTAATTAATAGAAATTTAGGTCTTTAATTGTAAATTTGTATAAAAATAAAACTAATTATCATGGTTAAAAAATTACTTTCATTATTTATTATCTGTTTTATTGTTAAATCAGTAAACGCTCAAAATTTTTCATTAAAATATACATTTGCCGCAGTTACAAATAGCTCGGGGCCTGTAGATCCAACACCTACACCAACAGTAGTTGGCGTTAGCACAAATTCGTGGACAGCAGTTGGCACTGGAACAAACTCAACTGGGGCAGGTTATTTTTCTTATACCGGTTGGGGAACGGGTGCTACAAATAGTGTTAATACAACTTTCACCGGATCTATTGATCCAGCAAAATATTATGAAGTTACAATTACCCCTCAAGCAGGATATAGCGTGACTTTAAATAACATGACTTTTGGAGCAAGCCGTTCAGCTACAGGTATCCGTAACTTTGCCGTAAGAACGAATAAAGATAGTTACGCAGCTAATGTTGCTGCAACTTACACGCCACTAAATTCGGCAGCAAGCACAACCGTTATTACAATTCAGGGTGGTGATACATTTTTTTGGTTTGATGATGCAAATAGCACTTCAGGTCCTGCTGCTGGTTCAGCTGCCAATAACTTATGTGGAGCAAATTTTTCTGGCCCAAACTTCACTAGCCAATCAAGCCCATATACCTTAAGGATCTATGCCTGGAATTCAGAAGCTGCTGGTGGAACTTTTAGAATAGATTCATCGTCGATCAATGGTGTGGCGACTTTTTCTACAGCAGGATTTGGAAATATCTCTCATGATCTTAACGCTTCATTTAAACTTTATCCAAATCCAACTCATAATGGTTTAGTTTATATTGAATCAAAAAATGCGAATAAAGGAACTATTGAGATCGTTAATTTACTAGGAAAAGTGATCGCACTCGAAGAAATAGAAAGCAATTACTCTACAGTAAAATTAGATGTGAGCACTTTAGCTGAAGGAACTTACTTTGTAAGATACCGCAATGGCGATAAGATCATCACCGAAAAATTGATCATCGCAAAATAATTTTCACAATTTTTTGTTAAGTCCCAACTGAATCACAATTTAGTTGGGACTTTTGATTTTATTGACTCTAGATTAAAATTCCTATCTTCATAATTAAATGATGGTTATTCAAAAGAATAAAATAAGCAATATCACCTTTTACTTCTTGGTTTTGATACTTGCATTTTTTGTAGTGGCCTTTCCTGCACACAATGTATTTTCATACGATGTGTTTGGTTATTACATGTATTTACCTTTAACGTTCAAGCACCACGATCTTACCATTCAAAATTATCAGATCATTGAGGAGATCTTTAACACCTATTCAGCGAGTGAAACATTTTATCAGGGTATAAAATGGGATAATGGTAATTGGGTGATGCGCTACCCCATTGGTCTTTCGATCCTTTATGCGCCATTTTATCTTATTGCCGATATGATTGCGCCTTACACCTCGTATAAAGCCGATGGATTTTCTCGCCCCTACCAATTAAGCGTGTTGTTCGGCTGCTTTCTTTATACTTGTATCGGACTGCGTTATATTAAAAAGATTCTACTTCATTTTTTTAGCGATGCGGTTTCGGCCTTTACGCTTTTATGCATCACTTTAGGGACCAATTATTTTTTCCATACATCCATTCACGGGCAAGGCGCCATGTCGCACAACATATTACTTAGTTTATACGCCATCATTATTTACCTAACCATTAAATGGCATCAAAGTTATAGCACTAAATATATTATTTTAATTGCCCTTGCGATTGGGCTTACGGCCCTTTGTAGAGCTTCAGAGATCATTGTACTTTTGATCCCGTTATTTTATGGTGTAACAAATTTTAAAGGCGTAAAAGAAAAATTAGCTTTGCTTATAAAATACAAAATGCAAATGCTCATTTTTAGTGGCATTATTATTGCCATTGGATCTATACAATTTTACTACTGGAAATATGCCGCCGGAAAGTTCATTGTAAACCCTTATGGCTCCAGCAACCCTGGCGAAGGTATAGAACTTGGCAATCCTCATATTTTAAAAGTGCTTTTTAGTTTTAGAAAAGGCTGGTTTATCTATACACCTCTTATGCTATTTGCCATGTACGGCTTTTGCCATCTGTACAAAAAGAACAGAACACTTTTTTACAGTGTTTTTATTTATTTTATTGTTAACCTGTATATTGTTTCAAGTTGGTCGTGTTGGTGGTACGGCAGTTGTTTTGGCAACCGGGCCTTGATACCAAGCTACGCTGCACTATGTATTCCATTAGCTTACGCCTTTGATCATTTACTCTTTAATAAATTAAAATATGTTTTTGTACCATTGATTTTTGTTTTAATTGGATTGAACCTTTTTCAATCATGGCAAATAAGCCAAGGCATTCTTGATTCTACCAATATGTCGCGTTCGTATTATTTTTCTACCTTCCTTCAAACCGAATATCCTGATCAAGCGCAAACAGATTTACTACTCAAAGGTAAATTTAATTCAGGCATTGAGGTATTTACTAAAAAAGATAGCTTAACTCATGTATTAGGATTTAAAAAAATTATCGACTTTGAAAAGGAACCTATTGATAAACGCTATATATCGAATGTTGTTTATCATAAAGGTAAAAACAGTTTGATCTTAAGTGATAAGACCACAAATTCATGCACGGTACAGGCAGTGTATAAGGATCTGACACAAAAATCATATACCTGGATAAAAGCAAGCGTATGGGTGTATGCATTTTATCCCGTAAAAAGTACCGACGCTTTTTTTGGTGTTCATATGAAACATAATGGCTACATATTTAAACCAAGCACATATAAATTAGACAATATATCCATTAAGCCAAAGGAGTGGACAAAACTAGAATATTTTTATTTAGTACCCGATGATTTGAGAAGTAGAAAAGATAAGGTTTGTGCATTCTTTGTAAATAAAGGAACAGAGCCTATCATCATTGACGATCTTAGTATTGAATCCTACGAACCTATTATTGATCAATCTTACTTTTAGAAACTAGATCAATCCTCTTGTTTTTATTTCAAGATATTTATTGAGCGCGTTGATGGTGAGTTTTTCGGGAGTGGTATACACACTTAAAATGCCATATTGTTGAAGCTCCTTTGTGATTTGGCGCTTTTCATAATCAAATTTCTGAGCAATGGTTTGTTCGTAGATCTCAAACGTAGAGCGAGGTTTTACTGCCAACAGATCCCTTAATTCTGTATTCTCAAAAAAAATGACAACAAGCACATGTTGCGTTGATATTTTTCTTAAGTATTTCATTTGTCGCTTTAGCGCATTTACAGTTTCAAAGTTGGTGAAAAGTAAAAGCAAACTTCGTTGTGTTATTTTTTGCCTTACGTGCGAGAACAATGTTTCGTAACTTGTTTCCAGGAAATTGGTCTTTGCATTATACAATGCTTCCTGAATTCGCATTAACTGATCTCCCCTATTATCTGTTTTTACTTTAAAATTAATATGATTTGAAAAACCGATCACACCGGGTTTATCTTGTTTTATCCAGGCTACATGGTCTATCACCAAAGCAGCATTGATAGCATAGTCCAATAATTTTAATCCTTCAAATGGCATTTTCATTATGCGACCCATGTCAATCACGCAATATACATGCTGCGACCGTTCGTCGCGATAATGATTTACCATTAACTGACTTTTACGCGCTGTTGCCTTCCAATTAATTGTTCGAATATCATCACCACTTACATACTCTTTGATCTGTTCAAATTCAGTGCTATTTCCAATTCGGCGAATGCGTTTTACACCAATATCAGTTAAGCGATTACTTATTGCTAATAATTCAAATTGGCGCAACCTTATGAACGAAGGGTAACAGGCCATCATAAATGGATCTTCGAGCTTTAAATGGCGCTCAATAAAATTAAATTTGGTGCAAATAAATAAATTGATCTTTCCAAAATGATACTCGCCCCTTTCGGTTGGTTTAAGGTCATAATTAAAATTTCGTTCTTGTTGTGGAGCTAGCTCTGTGGAAATTTTAAAATTACGCATCTGTACTTGCACCGGTAATTCATCAACAATATCCACATATATTTTAAACGCATAAAAACTTTGCACATGCAGCGTTAGCGTATTAACATCGCCATTACTTAAACGTTTATACTTGGGAACACGCCAAGCGTTTACTGGTTGCTTATGCCGCACCAAAAATAAAGCATCAGCTAAACATGCCATGATCATTAACCATAGTAACGAAAACGTTGGTATATACAACAGAGTAAAATTAAAAGCCAAAATAAAGCATAAGATCAAAAAGAAAATGACCCAATACAACCGCTTTGTTGGCCTTAACTGCTTAAATATGTTCCAGATCTTTTTGAACACTATCTTGGCACTTCAATTTTATCTATCAACTGTTGAATAACCGTATCTACGTGAATTCCCTCCATTTCTTTTTCCGGTGTTAAAGCCACGCGATGTCTGAGAACAGGAGTTGCTACATATTTGATATCATCCGGCGTAACAAAATCTCTATTCTGAATAGCAGCAGTTGCTTTTGACGCATTTAAAATAGCAATTGAGGCGCGCGGTGATGCGCCAAGGTATAAACTTGGGTTTTTACGCGTCGATGAAACTAACTGTATGATGTACTTGATCAAATTCTCTTCTACAACAACCTTTTGTACCAAACCTTTTAATTTTAGGATACCATCCTTGGTTAGAAAACTTTTTACTTTGCTAAAATCTATCACATGAGAATTGCTTTGTATGTTATTAAGCATTTCTGTTTCGTCTTGAATAGCCGGATAACCCACGGCAATTTTAAACATAAAACGATCCAATTGTGCTTCGGGCAAACGGTAAGTTCCCTCTTGTTCAATTGGATTTTGTGTAGCTAACACAATAAACGGAAGATCTAACTTATGCGTTATGCCATCCACAGTGATCTGCCTTTCTTCCATGGCCTCAAACAGGGCAGCTTGTGTTTTTGCCGGTGAACGATTGATCTCGTCGGCTAAAACTATATTAGCAAATAGTGGTCCGCGCTTAAATTCAAAATCATTATTCTTTGTATTAAAAATAGATGTTCCAATAATATCGCTTGGCATAAGATCAGGCGTAAATTGTATCCGCTTAAAATTTGCTTCAATAGTTTTAGCAAGCAACCGAGCTGTTAATGTTTTTGCAACGCCCGGCACACCTTCAATTAAAACATGTCCATCTGCCAATATAGCCACCAATAAAAGATCAAGCATCTGAGGCTGGCCTTTGATGTATTTTCCTATCTCACTTTTTACTTCGACAATGTGCGTTGCCAATTCTGTCAGGTCTACCCTGTTCTCAAATTTATTTTCCATAGTTTTATCTTAAGCTTTTAGTATTAAAGTTTGTAATTTGTCGATTCAGTTCTATAAGGTCATATTCGGATGCCGTTTCCAGTTTTCTTAAGCGCTCGCAATACATGAGCAATTGGCGCACTAATTTTGTATCGTAACCGCTCAATTCGCTAATGCTTTCCATAAATAGTTCGTTTATCTCGGTTGTTGAAACATTAAAACGTTTTCTAATGGTTTCGTAAAAATATTTTACGCGTTCGTCGGCAATGAATTTATGATTTTCGCTATTAAAATAAACGTGACTTACTACATTCACAAATTCCAACGTTGTATTTGTTACTGGTTCCAAAACCGGAATGGCTCGTTGGCGACGGCGTCCGTCGGATATCATGTAAATGATCAATGTTATTAGCATTAAAATATAAGCGGCATAAAGAGCGTCGCTATCTAATATCAATTTAAAAAAAGACCCCGATTGTACATTGAATGTTTTATAGTACTCATCCCAGATCAATCCATTCGTGTTTTGCGTTGCGTAAGAAAGCACAGAATAAGCATACGGCCTATTTGGATGATTGACCACGAAATAATTTGTAAATACATCCGGCATGCTCATTAAGATCAATTTTCCTTCGCCAATCGTTGCTTTTATCAATACAGAATTGCTATCCTGGTTAACCGAACACGATGAGAATTTTGTTGAATCATAATTGGTAAAATATGAATCAGTACATAAATTTGGATATTTATAAACATCCTTTTTGTTCTTCGCTTTCATTTTTAGATCAGCGCCAGATCGCTTTAAAAGCGTATCAATATTGGTAAAGAATTGGTACGACCGCGGTGTAGTTCTAATATGAAAGGTATCCAAGCCCCTAAATTCATCTGCTGCAATAAATATAGTATTTCCCATCTCCATAAAATGGAATAAGGTTTTAAGATCTGTCTTACTTAAATCAATACTACCATTTATGATCATCAAACATTTTCTTTGTTCAATACTGGTGTCGGGCAAATTGTAAAGCGTATTTTTATTCACCACAATTTGTTTTCCATAGGTTGGCTTTAATAATTGGTAAATAGCGTTTGTTCCAAAAGGGTTTTTATCTTTTGAGGCATAGGTTCGTTGCCAATTCATAGGTTTAGGCAAAAGGTATTGAATTGCCACCACCAAAATGAACATGCCGCCGAATATCCAAATATATTTATTGTTCCCTTTGAACATTTAAATGCGTTTCAAATGATAAAAATTCTTTCTTAAGGTTTGTATACTTTGTTTGATCCACTGTAAATTTTCCGTACCACACATGATCATAAATTCTGCTCACCGCCATAAACTCTTTTAAAAAATCCGACTTCCTCAGATCATTTTGATAATCGATATTTGTTTTGGCCGGCTGAAACATCAAATGCCCAGTCTTTTCCAAAAGGAAAAGACACTTTAAGTAATTCCACCGTACGACCGTTCTAAAGTCATTGTTCCTCAGTGCTTCATCTATCATCTTATCAAAATTAATAGTGTTTAGGTCGTCTGTAATTTCGCTGAAATTAAATGTGGTGAGTTTACTTTCGGGCCTAACCAAACGACTCAGATCACTTCGCCATAACAACCAAATAACAAGTATCACGCAAAAAATTATGACGCACCATATGATAAGTGTTCGGGTGAATTCTACATTTTCGTTATTGTTATTCCCAAAGATCAATTCAGACAACCAATCCATAAAGCGATCAAGTAATCCCGATTCGTATTTTACATCACGATCGTATTTCATTTTTTGATCAGCGAATACCTTCATCTCAAGCAAATTATCTGGACGGATCAATTTTAATTCACTGCTATCTACCTTAGCAACTCCGGTACTATCAGAAGCTTTGTAACTAAAGATATTGCTCAATAAAAAAAAGTATAGAATAATCTGTTTCAGTGGGCCGTGGTTTTAAACTTAAATACTTTCAATTTTTTCCAGGATGGAAATCCCCTCTTTCTTCTCTTCCAGGCTGGCGCATTGCAAATTCATCATAATAAAATAAATAGCATATACACACGCTATAAGTAAACCGCTTATTGAGAAAAGAACAATAATATAAATAGGCACATCATATCCGGCCTGAGAATTTTGCATATCATCCAAATTACGATTCATTCGTGTAAAAAAAGAGATGATGAATACAATATAGGAAGGAAGAAATACTATGAAACTTAAAATATACGTTATTAAACCGCAAAGGAAAGAAAGTGACCAGGTGATCCAGAAATTTCCTTTAAAATTCTTGAACACCTTTCCGATAGCCTCAAATACATTAATACGGTGACGTTGAGAGGTGAACAAAATAGCTGTGTAAAAATAAAGCACAATAGGCATTACAATAAGTAAGAAAAATATATACACCAGAATAAATAAAAGTATTCCTAAAACAGCGCTTATTTTAATGAGCAAGGCCATTAATCCAAATACCAATGCAATAATTAACCCAAATACCAAACTAAGAATTACCAATATGAACATGGCGCCCAATCCTCTTAGGAATTGACCAAAAAAGTTCTTTAAGATGTCTTTTATCTGCGGCTTTTCATTTTCGGGCAAGCTGTCGTTTAAAAGCATATGCTCATTTAATACTGTTACAAAAGCGGTATAACCTAATAACGATAATAGTGTCATCAATAACAATGTTCCGGCCATGGAAGCATAAAAACCCATTATATCGTTTGCTGCCGACGTGATATTAGCGAACATGCCCTTAAATAGAAAGGTTATTAAAACCGTTGCTCCTAAAACGAATGGCGATACCAATAATAATATAGAACCGAACAATGATTTAAAATTTTGTCGCATATAGCCAATGGTATCTCCAAAAATCTCTCCAAAGGTTCTTGCTTTTCTTACATATACTTTTGCTTTCATAATGGATATTTGCGTTTATAATAAAGTGGTAAAAAAATAAAATAGAAAAAAATAAAAGCAAAGGAAAGGCCAATGATAGTTATTGATAAAGCTAAATGCATTTCTGTATAACGAGTTACAAAACTTTCAAGAAAACCAGCAATGATAAAGATAGGAAGAAGGCCAATGATGATCTTAAGGCCGTGCTTTACAGCAGTTTTAAAAGACTCCAAACGCGTGTGAGTTCCCGGAAAAATAAAACTATTACCTAACACAATTCCGGCGCAACCCGCTAAAACGATTGCAGATATTTCAAATGCACCATGAATCCAAACAACTTTTAAAGCTTTGTCAAGCACATTGTATTGAAAGAACAGCGTGAAAAAACATCCCAGCATGATGCCATTATTCACCAACATAAATCCGGTACCAAAAGCTGTAAGCAAACCTAATACAAAAGCATAAAAAGAAACTTTGATATTATTTAAAGTGATCCACATGAACATCAAAAATTGGTTTTCTTCACCGTAAATCCCTAGAGCATTTCCGTTTTTTATCCTTTCAATTGTAAGATCCACATAATAGTCTCCCAATATCAAACGTACAAAGCTGTCATCATATAGTTGAGATGCTACACCTAAAAATGTAGCCAAACCAAAAATAAGAAACGAATAAAATAATTGCTTGTGATACTTTGAAAAGAACATAGGAACTTCGTAAACGTAAAAATTTACAAAACGACCCCCACTCTCTTTCCGATTTTTATAAACCAAGTGATGAACCTTTGACGCAAGATTATTGACGTATGCTTGTGTTCGAGTTTGCGGAAAATTGGTATTTGAGTAAGAAAGATCGTCGGTTAATACAACAAACATATTGGTAAGTTCGGCAGGGTCTATCCTTTCAGTATTGTTCAGTTTATTTTCATACTCCGTCCACTTTTTTTCATTCTGCTTCAAAAACGTGATCTCTTTCATACCTTATTAAGTGAATATAAATATATATATTTATACAATAAATTCAAACCTCAGGCTTGGATCAAATTCAAATAAATACCACCCAAAATGTTGCCCTTGGCTACGAACCTGCAGGAGTTGGGTATCGTATCCTGGCGGGGCTTTTAGACCAGGTGTTTGTTATTGTATATACAATTTTGATCTATTGGTTCTTTTTCACATTTGTACTTAGCAGAAACTATTACACAGATGAAAGTGATCATTCTGACAGCTACAACGCCATTATGGTGGGGCTCATGACCCTGTTTCTTGTACCGGCAGGATTATATCATTTGCTTTGCGAAACTTTTTTAAATGGACAAAGCTTCGGAAAAAAAATAGTACAAATTAAAGTGGTAAAGATCGATGGCACACAACCTGGTTTTGGCTCTTACCTCATTCGCTCCATGTTACGCTTAATGGATGTAACACTCATTTCTCCTACTATCGGAATTATATGCATTGCGGCCACCGAAAAAAGTCAGCGCTTAGGAGATATTGCCGCGGGAACTACAGTTATTAAACTTAATACTAATCTTTCAATTAGAGATACGATTCTTTACCAACAAAGACCGGAATACAAAATTGTGTATGAGCAAGTAGCTTTACTCAATGATAAAGAAGCTAATTTGATAAAAGAAGTTTTAGAATTTTGCGAGAAGCAAGAGCAACCACAGCATTTAAAACAACTCAGCGATAAACTAAAAACAAAATTGGGAATAGAAAATTCTGAACAAAACGATCTGGAATTTCTTCATACGATATTAAATGATTATAGTCATTATCGCTTCGAGAATTAAGTTAAGTTCTGAAAATTGAATTTTTTTGTTGTTAAACTTGAATTTTCAGGACTCGTTAAAAGGAATAAGTGCTCAATTGATCTTGCCTTAAACAAACGTTATTGAATTTCTTACTCCAATACTCCGCCAAATATTCCTGTTCTGTTTGCCCAGGCGTTGGAATAAGAATAAGGTCTTTTTTTTCTAGAGCATTCATATCCATTAAAGTGCTATAGCCACTACGGCACACCATTACTCGTGATTGCGCAACTACTACACTTAATTCTTCTGCATTGGGTAATTTTACTAAATGGATGTTCTCCAGCTGATCGCGTAGATCATCGCAGATGCTAGAACTCGAAACAATTACTGCATTACCCTTATAGTTTTGCAATTTTCCCCAGATCTCTTTCAAAAGATCTGATTGTGTTGGCTCGGGACCGGATAACAAAAACAAATGATCGTATTTCATTTCGCCTTCTCTTTTTTGCAGCCGACTTAACGGACCAATATATCTACAATTTAAACCAAATACATTATCGCTTAACTCTCCGGCAAGTTTTTTATCTTTTTCTTCATAGTCAGGAACCCATACTTCATTGAATTTCTTTAGTAATTTTACATGGGTGCTATTCGACCATTTCGCAAAAAAAGGTGTTTTTAAATTTAATTGATGGCATACGATTATACTATGCGCGTTTTTTGAATACAATCCGTAACGATTATCCGAAATAATTACCTCAATTTTATTCTTTACAATATAGCTTTCAATAAGCTCGTGCTCCTCTTTGATGACATTTAATATCTTAGGGTACTGCGTTCCTAACTTTAGCCAAAGTGGTAACACAGAGCTATACGATATATTGTACTCCGGCAATTGCGCCCGTTCCAATTCCAGAAATTCCTCTGTAAAGATCTTTTCGGTTAAAGATGTGGTTCCAAGAATTACAGTATTTCCGTTGAGCAAAAGCGTTTTTATAATAGGCACGCAACGGGTAGCATGACCCAAACCCCAATCGAGTGCCGCTAAAAAAATTCGTTTATTTTTTATTCTAAGATCCAGAATTATTTCTCGGGATTTAAAACAAATTGCTTTAACTCGCCATCTATAATGTATTTGTTGGCAAACGCTTTAAAATCTTCTTTCTTCAAAGCTTTTACCCAATCCTTGTACTTATCAATATCAGTTAAATTTTCACCAGCCGTTTCGCTGCCCATAATATAGCTCATCCAAAAATCATTTTCCTTTAATTGCAACTCACGCTCTTTCAAAAATCCTTCTTTTACCTTTGTTAGATTCTCGTCATTACCCCCATCCTTTTTCACTTTAGCTATTTCTTCTTTGGTAGCGTTTACTAATTTTTCCACATTCTCTGGCGCGCAGGCAAATGTACATGTGATCTTTAATCCTGCATTTGGTGTATAACTCATGGCAGGATAAATTCCCACACCATATACACCACCTTTGTCTTCACGTAAATTTTCGCGCAAAGTAATATTCAATAATTTCATTAAGGCATAAACCTCAAATCTATTTTTACGACTGTACTCAAAGGTATTTGTCCACGATAAATTAACGCGGCTTCTTGGCTCATTTCCCTTTTTGTAAACTTTAGTATATGCTCCCTTTGGTGTTTTAGCACCAATATCAGTGATCTTCTCATGCTTTGTACTAGCCGAAATTCCGCCAATATATGTTTCTATCAAGGGTTTTATTTCTTCCAAAGTAAAACTTCCAACAAAAATGAACATAAAGTCACTAGGGTCAGAAAAACGCTCTTTAAAAATTTGATTGCAATTTTTCTGGTCAAGATTTGCCAGATCTTCCATTTTAGTTGGTTTAGCACTAGAGTGGTAGCTACTCATGAAATATCTTACAGAATCTCCAAACACCTGATCAGGATCGCTACCTGCGTTTTGAAGAAATGCTTTTTGCTTTTCAATAGCCGATAAAAATGCAATAGAATCTTTACGTGGTTTAGTGAACACCAAATTCACTAACTGCAATAAGGTTTCCACATCCTTTTTATTTGAATTACCAAACAAACTTTCATCGTACGTACCAACCCCTGTATAGAGTCTCGCAGTTTTGTCTTGTAAGTATTTTTCCAAAGCAATAGCATCAAATTTTCCATAGCCCGATTCATCTTGAATAGAATTAGAAAAATCAGCATTTAATCTATCCTTTTCCGGATATTGACAAGTTCCCCCAACACTATACGCTTGCATATTGATCTCATCATTTTTAAACGTAGTTGGCTTTAATAATACTTTTACACCATTGCCAAGTGTCCACTCTGTAATACCATAACCTCTATCAGTAGTTTTAAATACTTTTTGTGGCGAAGGTTTTTTAGATATCAAGGGTTCGTTTATCACTTTGTCCTCATACGCTTTAATATCCTTGTTCGTTTGCGCTTCATTGAACGCTGCCTTTATTTCATCTTCCAACGGCTTTTTACTTGATTCGTTCTCAGCAAGCATCATTATCGAAACTGCATTTTCTCCATTGCCGATCCACTTTTTTGCAAGTGCATTTATATCTTCCAATGTTATTTGAGGAACAAGATCCTTATAATAACTATATCTGTTCTCCACTCCGGGTTCTGCTTCTCCGGTTAGGAAATTATAAACGTACTGCATTACCAATTGCTTCGATTCTGTTTTATCCTTTTCGTTATATTGATTCTCCATATTGGTCATCAATTGTTTTTTCTGACGATCTAATTCACTTTGATTAAATCCAAAACGCTTTACACGTTCGTTCTCGGTAATTAATGCTTTCAATGCGTTCACTTCTTTTCCATTACTTGTAATAGCAAAACTTCCGTAACTTGCTTTACTTCTTACCATAGAGAAATAACCTGTATAACCAAACATAAATGGGGGAGAAGCTTGCTTGGTTAGTTCGCTCAATCGCCCGTTGATCATTCCATTATACAATTCCTGCATAATGGTTTGCTTAAAATCAGCATAGGTTTTTGTAACATTGTTATTTTCTTTTTGCATATAGGCCAATTGGATCATATTGTAAGGTGATTCCTTATCGCTTGCAACCGCCACACGAAAATCCTTTTGATCAGGAACTTCCCATACTTTAATTGGCTTTGGATTTATCGGTGCAGGAATATCAGAGAACACTTCAATAATCTTTTTTTCCATTTCCTCTACGTTAATATCTCCAACAACAATTATCGCTTGAAGATCGGTGCGATACCAATCCTTATAAAATTGTTTTAGTAAACTTTGCTTGCAATTTTTTAAGATCTCCGGTTTTCCTATTGGTAAACGCTCAGCATAACGCGAATCTTTGAACATCACAGGCCAAGTTTTACGATTCATACGCTCCATTGCTCCTTGACCCAAACGCCATTCTTCCATTACAACACCGCGCTCTTTTTCAATTTCAACGCTATCAAAACTTAGGTTGTGCGACCAATCCTTTAAGATCAATAAACCTTTGTCAACGATATCTTTTTTATCAGTTGGAATTTGCAACATATAAACCGTTTCATCAAAACTGGTAAACGCATTTAAATCCGGACCAAATTTTGTACCTATACTTTCTAAATAATTTACAAGATCATTTTTCTTGAAATTTTTTGATCCGTTAAAAGCCATATGCTCTACAAAGTGGGCCAAACCCTGTTGGTCATCATTTTCCATTGTACTACCTGCATTTACCGCCAAACGCAATTCGGCCCTATTCTCGGGCTTTGTGTTTTTTTCGATATAATACGACATACCATTTTTAAGAACTCCCCTTTTTACTTTTGGGCTCAATGGCAATTTATCTTGAGGTTTTAATGGATTTTGGGCTTGGGCAACTAATACCAAACTCAGCAATAGAACAATAACTTTTTTCATAGGATTGATTTATATAGTAAATATATCAAAAATTGGCAAAGTATTAAGTAACTTTAACCTGTGATTCCTACCTTTCCTGAGCATATTTTAACCACTCTTAAAGTACTACCCGATACACCGGGCGTTTACCAGTATTATGACAAGGAAAACAACCTTTTGTACGTAGGAAAAGCTAAGAACCTGAAAAAGAGGGTTAGCAGCTATTTTACTAAAGAACATGGCAATGCCCGTTTAACATTAATGGTTAAAAAGATAACGGACATCAAAACTATTAAAGTAGAAACAGAGTTAGATGCCTTATTGCTGGAAAATAATTTGATCAAGAGTTTAAAGCCGCGGTACAATGTTAATTTACGCGACGATAAAACATATCCTTGGATCATTATAAAGAACGAACGCTTCCCTCGCATATTTTATACACGCAAAAAAATAAAAGATGGCTCAGAGTATTTTGGTCCGTATGCTAATGTAAAAGTGATGCGTAATTTATTGGATTTTATTCGTCAAACATTTCCATTGCGTAATTGTACATACGACCTGAAACAGGAAAATATTGATAAAGGAAAATTTAGGCCTTGTTTAGAATACCATATTGGCCATTGCAAAGCACCTTGTGTTGGATTTCAAAAAGAAGAGGAATACAACGCCAACATGAAAGAAATTCGTGAGATCATTAAAGGTGATATACAATTTGCCATAAAAGATCTAACAGGGCAAATGAAAACAAAAGCAGGGGCTTTAGAATTTGAAAAGGCCGAAGAATTAAAACAGCGCGTGGATATGCTGGAAGCTTTTCAAAGCAAATCAACCATTGTGCACCCAACAATTACCGATACAGATGTATTTAATATTGTGAGTGATGAGAAATCGGGCTATGTAACTTATTTTAAAATGATGAATGGTACTATTGTGCAAAGTCAAACCATTGAACTCAGAAAAAAACTGGATGAAACGGATGAAGAATTATTGGTATTTGCGATGGTAGAATTACGCGGAAGATTTAATTCATATAGCAAAGAGATCATATTGCCATTTGAACCCGAAATTAAATTACCGGATTGCGATTATTATATTCCAAAAATTGGTGATAAGAAAAAACTATTGGATCTGTGTTGGCGAAATAGTAAAGAATATAAACAAGAACAAGACAAGCAAATTGCTATTACAGATCCGGAAAGACATACCAGCCGCATTATGCAGCAAATGATGAAGGATTTGCATTTAAAAGAAGAGCCCAGAAGAATTGAAGGATTTGACAACAGTAATATTCAAGGAGAACATGCCGTAAGCGCTATGCCGGTTTTTATTGATGGCAAACCTGCGAAAAAGGAATACCGACATTTTAATGTAAAAACGGTGCAAGGCCCTGATGATTTTGCAACCATGGAAGAAGTTGTTTTTAGAAGGTACTCGCGTGTAATTGAAGAGAACCAAGCCATGCCTCAATTAATTGTTATTGATGGGGGCAAAGGGCAATTGAGTGCGGCCATGAACAGTTTGCAAAAATTAGGTTTGGTTGGTAAAGTTGCGGTAATAGGAATTGCCAAACGTTTGGAAGAAATTTATTTTCCGGAAGATCCGATTCCACTATATTTAGATAAGAGAAGCGAAACATTAAAAGTAATTCAACATATTCGCGATGAAGCACATCGTTTTGGAATTACACATCATCGAAATAAACGAAGTAGAGAAACATTTAAATCAGAGCTAAGCGAAATAAAAGGAATTAGCGAAATTACGGTCCAAAAATTATTGATCGAATTGCGCTCGATGCAAAACATTAAAGAAGCAACACTCGAGCAATTAACTGCAGTTATTGGAAAAGCGAAAGCCGGCTTGGTGCATAGTTATTTTAATCAGGAATAATTTTTTGGGCGCTGTCTTTCGTCTCTTCCTCCCTCCCCCTGGTTCCTCGGGTACTCCCTCAAGAGGGAGATGAGTCTCATCCCCCTCTTGAGAGTATGTACTGAGCGTATCGAAGTAGTGTGGATTGAGCGAAGCTCAAAACGGGGGAGGAAATAAAACAAAAATTAATCCTCACTAAATTAGCATCACCACACTCTATACCTTAAACGGAACATTCAATTTAAAACTTCAATTCTATCTCATATCGAAAATGCCCAAGCGACTAAACAATTTACAGAATAAGACTAGTCTAAACAGCTTACCTTCTGCGCATATGAAAAACAAAAAGGGCCGACTTTCATCGACCCTTTTTCTAATTTACCATTACTTTAAATCCAACTTCAACATCCGAATCACCGGGGGCAAAAGTTCCGTCTTTAACCCCGGGTTGATGCTTTAAAGTTATCGTAAAAAGATTTTTAGCTGAGCCGGTTGATGCGTAAGTTCTTAAGCGCGTTTTTAACCCAATGCCTCGCGTAGGTGTTCCAGCATCCAAATCAGTATAGGTTACTTTCATATTTGAACCCGAAAGAACTGTAGAGAATGGTGTACCTGTTGGATTAGATGAATTAAAAAAGAACATATGATCCTTGCCTTCTTGCTCAACCTCATTACTTATTGTATCCACCGGATTTTTTGTAACATCCAACAAAATTATCTCCATAAAATAAGTTTTGTTGCCACCTAAAGTAAAAATCGAATCGGATTGATTTGTACCTAGAAAAATCCCTGCATTCCCTCCATCCCCGTCTGCGTCTTCAAATCCAACTATTGAAACCACACTAGTTGCCGAATCGGTTAAATACAACTTCATCGTTGTGATCACCTCTTCGGTATTAGCCGGTGGTGGCGGAATAATTGGAGGAGGTGTGGTCTTTTTATCCTTTTTACAGGCCCCAAATATTAATACTGCTAAAATTAACACGACTACTGTTCTTCTTGAACTTGTTGTTTTTGTTTTCATTTTTAAGTTTTTTAATTATTAATAGTTTTTTTATCATAAAATGTAAGAGGTACTAATATTCGAATATTATAAGATACCCCTTGTGCATCTGCGAAATACCTGAATCGGTCGAGGTAATCGCGATACCTTTGATTTAATAAATTACTTGCGCTCAAAGAAATGTTTACTGCCTGTTTCTTTATTTTTATACTGCTACTAACTTCAAATCCCAATAAATAATATGCATTTGGAGGTGAAGAAAAATCGCCCGAAACAGGCACTCGCCATTGCTTACTTACAAAAGAATTATTTACCTGCATATAATTGTCCTTGAAAACGGAACCGCTTTTAAATTTGATGCGCAAATTCAGATCTCCCCTGTCCGCAGGCATAAGGATCAGATGGTCGTTATCAGTTTGATTCCATCCTCTAACTAACATTCCCTTCGCAGTAAGATCAAAATATTTACCAATGATCCAATCGATCTTCAAATCCATACCGCTGATCCTTGCATTGGCCTGTTTATATTCAAACACAGGATAAGCACCTCTTATGGTAAGCTCATTGTTTCCGGAAGGATTTAAATAAATATAATTAGCAAATTGATTATGGTAGAATGTGAGTTCGCCTCTCATACTTTTTCTTTTTAATGTTCCGGTAAGCGTAACATTATAAACCTTTTCGCTTTTCATATTCTCATCACCCCTCTCAATTGCCGAAACACCATGATGAATTCCATTTGCGTACAACTCGTTTACAGCAGGCGCTCTCCAGGCCGATCCGCCATTTAAGAAAAGGTTGAAACTCGTATCGGGTTTCCAGATAAGCCCGCCATTGTATGTGAAATTCGAAAAAAACAGTTTTGGTGTAACCAGATCATTTTGTTTGTAATAAAACGATTGTAAATATTTCTCGTCATACCTCAAGCCTAATTCAAATTCAACATGCTGTCTTACGTATCGCTCCGTTGCAAATACTCCCCAGGTATTATTCATGTAATAGGGAATAAAAAAGCGACCCAAGTAAACATTTTTCTGATTCATATAACTTGCCCCAAACATTCCTCTGAACGAGCGGATATTATCATGCTCCACAAGTGCTTCAATTGTTTGAGATGTTATGCGATAGTCTACTTGAGCAAGTTTTTCTTGAATTGCTTTTTGCTCTTCGCTTTTTGGCAAATGCAGATCATATTCTTTTCTCCAATTATATTGCCAAGCATATTGCACATTAGCCCTCCAACGATTACTAAAGTGATAATGCGCTGATCCCTTGATCAACTCGTGCGCAACTTGTTGAAACGGACGATCAATTTGATAACTGAATGGCGCCATGCTATCAATAGGTGTATATCTTTTATATGCGGCCGACAGATCACTTAAATTACCAATGTGAGAGCCTCTAAATATCCCAATCTTTGTATTGAATTGCGAATAATACATCTCCACTCCAAATTGTTTTAAATGATATCCAAGCGCGTACGAATAATTATATTCTTCAACGCCTGTATTACGCAAATAATAGGTTGGCGTCTTCAAATTACCTGCCTTTTTAAGTGAGCCCTGAACTCTCCAACTCAGATTTTTTATCTTATCAAAGTAACCTTCAACCATCATTGATCCTGATCCGGCACGTCCATTCGAAAAACCGGTTAGATTTAATTCACCATTTACGGCCGCGGTATCCGGTAATGGATTCGGTTCAACCAACACAACTCCTGCAATGGCATCACTCCCGTAGCGGATACTATTGACTCCTTTAATAACAGATATGCTTTTGGCAATAAAAGGATCTATCTCCGGAGCATGTTCGCTGCCCCATTGCTGACCTTCCTGTCTAATTCCATTATTCAAGATCAATAATCGATATCCTTGCATACCATGAATCATTGGTTTGGAAATATTTCCACCATTGTTTAAGGTTGTAACACCGGTAACATTCTTCAAAACATCTCCGAGTGTTTGCCCTGTTGTTTTCTCCAGATCCTTTGAACTCAATTTATCAACCGTTTGCGTTTGTTTCATTTCCAAACGCCTATCCATTATATCAACTTCTTGGAGCTCAAAAGCACTGTGTGGCAGTTTTACTTTTAGATGGTAGTTCTTGCTTAGCTGAACACTAATGATCGTATCTCTACAACCAAAATGCTTAATAACAATTTGCGCTTTTCCTTCACACAAATTTGTAAATTGAAATCTGCCGTGTTCGTTTGTTGCAAGAACAAGTGTTTGACCCAAAATACTTAGCAAACAATTTTCTAATTCCTTACCATCATCCAAGTCAATTACCTGCCCTGTGATCTTTAGATCGCATTGCCCATATAAAATATGTGTAGATACTACAAATAGTATCAATAAAGAATTCCTCACTAGAAGTGATTTCTACTTAAATTAAATTGATTGGATCTTGCAAAGAAAACTAAGCTACAGTGGGTGGACCACGTGACGGCAGGTTGCAAACGGAGAATGAAATGAACCTGCTTTGATAAAAAGAATAAACTAAAGTGTTTACTGTTAAAGTAATTATATTTAAGGTAACTAGTTGCGGAGCGCTATATACCGGCGCATTCAGATCTAAAATACCGCAATGCGTATGTTGCTCTTCAATATGTGTTCCTAAATGCGCATGATTGAGCTTACAAAAATTATCGGCAGTATCGTGGTGATCGGCAAAAAGATCGTGAATGGTGGGCGTGGGCGTTATAACCCACGAAAAAGCCACCAACAAAAAATACGCTATATATGTATTTATCTTTTTCACGAGCTACAAAATTAACTCAAAAATTCGATCGACAATAAAAAGCGTCCGAAATAAGACAATAAAATGGTCTCTTGGACATTATATTTAACAAAAAGTTGATGTGTTAGGTTTTTTAACCACGAATTACACTAATTATCACTAATCTGTGTGTGCTTTGATTAGCATGATTTTTGAAATATAGATTTGTGCAAATTCGTGGCATTCGTGGCTAATATGTTATATGCTAAAAAAAAACGGCGGACAAAAGTCCGCCGTTGGTATTAACTTCCTAGATCTTCGAAGCTCACATCCGAAGATGGACTTTGAGAATCGCTTACCGGATTTTCTATTACCGGAGAGTTTTCTTTGATATATTCTATGGCTTCGTGAAAACCATCTGCAAATTTTTCGAAATCTTCTTTGTACAAAAAGATCTTATGCTTCTCGTAAAAAAATTTACCATCATCTCCAAAACGCTTCTTACTTTCTGTGATGGTTAAATAATACTCGCTTCCTTTGGTGCTTTTTACATCAAAAAAATAAGTGCGCTTTCCTGCTCTAACTGGTTTTGAGAACAGATCGCCTCTGTCATTTCTTTCAACTTCTTCCGACATAGATCTTTTAATTAATTTTTGTAAATATTAGAAAAAATAGATTAGAAAAACTCTTTGTTCATAATTTGCGTGTTTTGTTAATAGCCTATTTGCCGGCCTCATAGATGGCAGAAATGCCAAAACATAAGCTCTTATAGCTGACTTGAGTGTATTTCGATTTTGAAAGAATTTCTGTAAAACGCTCATTGTCAGGGAAAGCCTTCACACTCTCAGGCAGATAGGTATATGCGCGAATATCTTTTGAAAATAAACGACCAATAAATGGTGTTACTTTATTGAAATAAAAATTATAGGCCCAGCGAATAAATCCATTTCGAGGATTAGAAAATTCGAGGATCACCAGCTTGCCGCCCGGCTTTAAAACACGGTGTAAATTAATAAGTCCTTTCTCAAGGTTCTCAAAATTTCGCACACCAAAACCAACAACAATGGCATCAAACGTATTATCCGGAAAAGAAATAGTTTCTGCATCGCCGTACTCCAACGTAATTAATTTTTCTAATCCCTTGTTCTTTATCTTTTCTCGACCAAACTTCATCATGCCTTCGCTAATATCCACACCAATTATTTTTTCGGGATGTAGTTGCTCACATTGAATGGCAAAATCTCCGGTGCCTGTTGCCACATCTAAAATAAGTTTGGGTTTATACTCACGTAATAATTTAACACACTCTTTGCGCCAGCGTTTGTGAATACCTAATGATAAAATAGAATTCAACAGATCGTAGCGAAACGCAATGTTATCGAACATTTGAGCTACTTGCTCTTTTTTTGAATCTTTAGAATTGTACGGTGTTACTCCCTGCATATCACTTCCCTCAATAGATCTTAGTTCTTAACGAACTCCAATTCTAATGCCTCGTCTAATAATTTTTCTTTACTTATTGGCACAACGCCCACTTCTTCGCAAACCAATCCGCCCGATAAATTTGCAAGGGCCGCTGTAAATATTTCGTTACACTCCAAAGCTCTGCATAAAGCCGCTACACTAATTACGGTATCACCTGCTCCACTCACATCGGCAATGCTGCGAATGTGTGCGGGCAAATGTTCTTTTAATTTCCGTGAATTAGTGATCACTCCTTTTTCGGCCAAAGTTACAAGCGCAGTTTCAAATTTTTGTTTTACTCTAAAGCTACTAATAGCTCTCTGCAGATCATTGATGTTATCTGTATCAATATCTAATTTTAATCCTTCGCGTAATTCCTTAAGGTTTGGTTTAAATAAACTCACGCCTTTATACGCCAAGAAATTCTTTTTCTTTGGATCAACACAGGTTGGAATGCCTTTTGATTTGGAAAGATCTACCACTTTATGAATAAGCTTTGGAGTAATCAATCCTTTATTATAATCCTCAAAAATGATCACATCAATTTTTTCGTGTTGAATAATGTATGAGATCAAATTAAGTAATTGATTTGTTTCTGCCGGTGTAATATCTCCTTCATTTTCTTCATCCACACGGATCAATTGTGCTTTATTACCTATCACACGCGTTTTTACGGTTGTAATTCTATCTCTACTTTTTAAAATTCCTTTTTGTGATAAGCGTTGACTTTTTAAAAGATCTAAAAATTGTTGCCCCTCAATATCTACACCAATTACCGAACATAAAATAGGATTTGCTCCAAGTGCTTGAATGTTTAAAGCAACATTGGCTGCTCCACCTAATCTAATTTCTTTACTTGATACCGAAACAATTGGAACGGGAGCTTCGGGTGAAATGCGATTTACTTTTCCCCACAAATAACTATCTACCATTACGTCGCCAATAATTAGCACGTTAAGATTATTGAAGGATCTGAAAATTTCTCGAACGTGGTCTTTTTTTATAGAAAATTTTCTCATTGATCTAAGCTAGTTTTACTAAGGCTTCTTTCATACGTTTAAGAGCTTCGCGTAAATTGTCTTCATTGGTAGCGTATGAAAAACGAATGTATTTATCATCTCCAAAAGCCGCACCCGGAACCAATGCCACGTGCGCTTCGGCCAAAAGGAATATAGAAAGATCCGTAGCATTATCTACTTTCATATCCTTGTATTTTTTACCAAAATAATAACTTACCTCCGGATAAACATAAAACGCTCCTTGCGGAGTATTTACTTTCAATCCCGGAATTTCTTTCATCAATTGTAAAACCAGATCGCGACGTTTTTTAAATGCGTCTTGCATTGGCTTAATGTAGGTATCAAAATCTAACTCCATGGCTTTATGCATGGCCTTTTGCGTAATGCTACAAGTGGCAGAAGTAAACTGGCCTTGCATTTTATCGCAAGCTTGAGCGATCCATTTTGGAGCCGCTAAAATTCCACCTCTCCATCCTGTCATTGCAAAACCTTTTGAAACACCATTTATAGTGATCACACGATCTTTAATAAAATCAAATTGCGCAAAGCTTTCGTGCTTTCCTACAAAATTGATGTGCTCATAGATCTCGTCACTTAAAATATAAAGCTCATCGTATTTTTTAACAACATCAGCCAAAGCTTTTAATTCATCTTTTGAGTATACACTTCCGCTTGGATTGCACGGTGTGCTCAACATGATCATGCGTGTTTTTGGTGTAATAGCGGCTTCCAGTTGTTTTGCTGTTATTTTAAAATCTGCTTCAATGGTTGTATTAATAACCTTTGGAACACCACCGGCTAATTTTAATATCTCTAAATAACTTACCCAATAAGGAGCGGGCACAATTACCTCATCTCCCGGATTAATGATACACAATACCGCGTTTGCAATACTTTGCTTTGCGCCGGTTGAAACAACAATTTCATCGGGCGCATAATTTAAATTATTATCGCGTTTAAATTTTTTGCAGATAGCTTCGCGTAATTCCAAATAACCCGAAACGTGCGTATAATAACTAAAATTACCATCAATGGCATCTTTTGCTGCTTTCTTTATAATATCCGGAGTTGGAAAATCGGGCTCGCCCAAACTAAGGCTAATGATATCAATGCCCTGCGCTTTTAGCTCACGACTTTTTCGCGCCATCGCAATGGTTTGCGATTCCGCTATCTCTTTAACCTTTTCTGATAAATGCATAATTTAATACTGTAACAAATCTAACAACAATTTTAAAACTAAGCCACTAATTACACTAATTTAATCAAATGGTTTACCGCCTATTTTTTGCAACGTATTTCACTAAAGGAGGTTTAGAGAAAATTCGTAAAATTCGTGGCTAAAAAAGAGAGTTCTATCGGATACTTACAAGGCGCTGAGCAACTATTTTATTATCAGCCATAACTTTTAAGAAATACATGCCCGAAGCTACGCTTGAAGGAATTTTCAAATTCTTACTATGTAAACCGTTATCTTGCTTCTCATCTAAAAGTTGAGCAACCACTGCACCGGTAATCGAACAGAGTTGAATGTTTACTTGCTTTAGATTGCTTAAACCGTAACTCACATTGATGTTATCCATGGCTGGGTTAGGATATACACTTAAACCATTTATTGAAACTTCCTTTTGTTCATCAATAGCGGTAACGGTAGGTGTAGTAAGTGTGAGAGAAATTGCCCGTGCAAAATCACCGCCAGTATTACCGTTCGCGTTAACGCAATTTCCAATGGCATAAAAACGAACAGTATTACTATTTAAAGGCGCTAACCATTCAAAGGTAAAATCAGCAGTTCCTATTCCCGCTTTAGGCGTGGTTTGCAAAGCATTTCTTCTGCCATTACCTGCAGTTTGCAGTTTCACCCCACTACCCGGATTTTGCATCAAACCGGCGTTGGTGTTATTACTCGTTTGAAGAATTTCGCACGCAAAAGCAAATGTATTGTAAGCTGTTCCTGCAACCGTAATTGTAATAGTATAAGTTTGACCTTGCACAAATTCACTATTTGTAAAAGATGGTACTGTATTAATAGTAACAGTGGTTGCGTTGGATCCACCAAAATGACAACCTGAACAAGTGCCTTCACCAGGCGAACCGGTTTGACCTACAATTCCTGTACTGTTTTTACCATGATACTTCATGGAAACAAAAGCCGTACAAAAAATAAAAAGGGTTATAAAAGGAAGTATTACAAAGTAAATTTTTTTCATACAAAGAGGCGATTTAGTGCTTATTTAATAGTTAGACAATTTAGGAAATTCCCAAATGCAACCAAAAGGAATTAATGTTAAAATTGCGTATATTTGCTTTTCTTTATCTATGAAAAGAGCCGCTCATACTCTGTGTTATATCTTTCTGTTTTGTTTTATTGCTAATTCGCAAGATAAACCAAAGGAGGGAAAAAAGATCACAAAAGAATACGACGAGTTTGATATGAAGAATTATAAAGGCGAACCAAGTGATCGTTTAATTCTCGAGATAAATCATACCGGCTGGTTAAATGTTCCAAAAGGTATTACCATGAACTGGAAAAGCATGGGCTTTAATGTGGCTCTGATGTTTGATAAATCTATTGGACGTTCTAATTTTAGTGTAGGCTATGGAATTGGGTTTTTTAGCCATAATTTTCACAGCAATGCCGATTTTGTTTACCGTTACGATAGTTTAAAAAAAAATAACGTCACCGATATCATTCCTAAAACAAATAACTATACCATCAATCGTTTTGCACAAAAAATTGTGGAGGTTCCCCTAGAAATTCGTTTCCGTACCAAAACCATTTCCAAATTTAAAATTATGCTTGGAGGAAAAATTGGTTATGTGTTCAGCGATTTTAGAAAAGTATTTGATGATAAAGGACATTTTAAATTTTACGATACCAAAAACATGAATTACCTAAGGTATGGTGTTGTTGCCCGAATTGGCGTTGAGCAATTTTGTTTAACTGCTAGTTATTATTTTAGCGAAGTATTCACCAAAAGAGGCCCAAATGGGATCATTTCTTATTCGGTGGGCATCGCCATCATTCCGTTTTAATGAAACATAACGCCCTCATAGTTGCCGAACTTTTAAAGCGAAAGATCAAACACGCTAACCAAGAAGATCTTGTAATTAACGAAGTACATAAGATTCTGAACAAAGATCTGTTTCACGAGAAAAAAGTTCTTTCTCATCTTCAACTTTATAACAGATCATTTGAATTGATGAACGAAGATGATGCTGATGTATTATCAATTTTTTCTTTAGCCGATATAAAACAAATTTGCATTGCCTACCGTTTACGTTTTATTGATTCGCAACATTACAAAAAAGAAATCCCTTACGAAGCCATTTTAAAAATAAAAGATCTTAATGTAAAACATCGTAAAGATCTTAAAGGTTTTAAAATTTTGGCGCCTATCAAAAATTTTAGAGCAGATGGAAAAGATGATGAGCTTTTAGTATTCGCTCCAACCGATAATGGTAATTATTACCTCATCCATAAATGGGGAAATGGTTTAAGAAAAAGCAGAAAGCTTATTAATTGGCCAATGCGCCGTTTTGAAACTTTAGTTTTTACAGTGGCTTTGGTATCAGCAATTTTAGCAGTGAGTTTACCTACGCGTTTAATTTGGTTGCCCGAGCATGCCGATTATTGGGGCATGTATCGCGCGGGTGCTTTTTTTCATATTTTGATCTTCAATATGGGTTTTACGGCCTACCTCGCATTTGCTTTCAGCAATAATTTAAGCACCAGTTCTTGGGATAGCGCTAACGATTTTAGGTAGTTGATATTCAGTTTTATTTTGGCGCCAATACGCGCTTTCCACTGCAAGCCCCGCGGTTTTTTGCTGTGGTGCTAAAGCTGTGGTGGCTTCCTGCGGTCGCCTCCTTGCTTAAGCGCCACAATGCAAAATCTTCGCGTGGGCTTTCCTTTGCAATCGCTGGCGCGGCTTTTCGGTGGAGTTTATGCGTAAAAAATTAATGCCCCTTGATCCAAAACAAAAATCTTCTTCAAAAAAGTGCCTTTCGAACTTTTAAAAGCAATTTTAAGAATAAAAAAAATCCACCCTTTTGAGGTGGATTTATATATAATCATTTGATTATTAATTATTTGTGAGTGCTTTCGCAGCTAACTGTCAATTTCTTACGTCCTCTTGCTCTGCGTGCAGCTAATACTCTACGTCCATTGGCACTAGCCATACGTAATCTGAACCCGTGTTTGTTGGTTCTCTTGCGTCTCGATGGTTGGAAGGTCCTTTTCATGTTACTTAATTTTTATACTTTTTAAAACGGATTGCAAATATAGGCAATTTATTTAATCTGCAAATAAATTTTACCCTATTAAAAGGCGGTAAACAGCAGCCATTTGGCGGTAAACGGTAAGCCTCATTACAATAATATGACAGCTATACCTCTAAAAAAGCCTAATTTTGCCCATAATTTTCTAAACCATGGCAAAAGGCCGCAGGGGCGCAGGTCCTACTAATAGCGATACAGACGAATTACCAAAGGCAAAGCTTAGCATTGCCAATCTTAAAAAGTCGTTACGACTTTTTGGATACCTTGGCAAACATAAATGGAAGTTTGTTTTAGGAATGATCTTTTTAGTTGGAAGCGCCGGTGTTGGTTTGATTTTTCCTTTAAAATCGGGACAAATGTTGGGATACCTTGCCGAAGAAACCAAAGATGTTGAAACTGTACGCGTTGAGTTAATGGAAATTGGAGGAGTGCTTCTTGGTATTTTACTTTTACAAGCCGCGTTCTCTTTTGGTCGGGTTTATTTATTTGCACAAGTAACCGAAAATATTCTCAAAGCATTAAGACTAGATACATTTAAGCGATTGATACAAATGCCCATGAGTTTTTTTTCTAAAAGTCAGGTGGCAGAATTAAGTAGCCGAATGGCCACAGATATAAGCGTGATTTCGGATGCGTTTACCATTAACATTGCCGAATTAATTAGGCAAACCATAGTTGGTGTTGGAGGTTTAGTTATTTTGGTAATGACGTCGGGGCCTATCGCAAAATGGTTTCTTGTGATCATTCCACCTTTAACCATTGTGTCTATTTTATTTGCGCGAAAGATCAGAAAATTCTCTAAAACTTACCAAGAGAAAATTGCCGAATCAAATGTGGTTGTTGGAGAAGCTTTAACCGGAATTAGCAATGTAAAAACATTTACAAATGAAGATTACGAAATAAATAAATACGATAAGCTTGCCAATATAATTAGGGAGTTTGGATTGAAGTACGGTATTTTCAGAGGCCTTTTCTTTTCGTTTGTGATGGTATTTGTTTTCGGGTCGGTGTTTTTTATTTTATGGCAAATGTTGTTTGCTTTAAAGGTTGATAAAACATTAACGCCCGAAGCATTCGGCACATTTATGATGCTATCCTTATTTGTTGCAGGATCATTGGGTGGCTTACCCGAACAGATCGCTTCTTTGCAACGTGCACTTGGCGCAACCGACAGAGTTTTTGAATTAATTGATGGCACTATTGAAGATATTGATCTGGGAAGTACAACTGATGCAGAAAAAACAAAAAGTGGTGAGATAGAATTTAAAAATGTTTCGTTCAATTATCCAACTCGGCCTGATTTTGTTGTTTTAAAAGACGTTTCATTTAAAGCGCAAACTGGACAAACCGTTGCACTAGTGGGCTCCAGTGGATCGGGCAAAAGCACCATTGCTTCCATGATATCGCGCTTTTACGATCCTATTAATGGAGAGATCATTATTGACGGAAAAAATTCAAAAGAATATTCATTAACCGATTTGCGTAAAAAAATTGCATTGGTACCACAAGATGTTATCTTATTTGCCGGAACCATTAGAGATAATATTGCATACGGACGGCCTAATGCTACCGAAGAAGAAATTGCAGAAGCTGCAAAAAAAGCAAATGCTTACGATTTTATTGAATCTTTTCCTGATAAATTTACAACCTTAGTTGGCGAAAGAGGAATTCAATTATCGGGTGGGCAACGCCAAAGAATTGCTATTGCACGCGCGGTATTAAAAAACCCAAGCATTTTAATTTTAGATGAGGCCACCAGTAGCTTGGATAGCGAAAGTGAGCATTTAGTGCAAGAAGCTTTAGAGAAATTAATGGTAGGCAGAACTAGTATTGTGATCGCGCATCGTTTATCTACCATAAGAAATGCCGATAAAATTGTGGTATTACAAAAAGGTGTTGTGTTAGAAACAGGCACTCACTCGGAGCTTATGAAGCACGAGGAAGGGCTATATTACAAACTTAACCGCATGCAGTTTGAAATGGCTTAAAAGCCCTAAAAAAACTTGCATAATTAAAACTAAGGGCTTAAATTTGTCGCCCGAACCAAAAGAATGGGAGCTTAGCTCAGCTGGTTCAGAGCACCTGCCTTACAAGCAGGGGGTCACTGGTTCGAACCCAGTAGTTCCCACCAAAGCGGGGATTTCAAATATAATGTTTGAATCCCCGCTTTTTATTTCCGCTGCATCCTTAGACAATTGCGAGAAGTAGCGAATCACAAAATTTATTTCTTTGGTTCGACATCGGTTGATTTTCTTATCATACTGAATACCCTGAGGAAATACCACTTTTTGCATGATCACCCTGTCCTTAAAAGTCAGCACATCCCACATTTGGTGCAGGTTTCCAGCCATTTCAAAAGCAACATCTATGCATTTTTCAAGGTTCGACACTCGTTATTTTCAAAAACCAACTTTTCAGGGAAGACCGAACCAATAATCTTTTGTTTTATCTCGGTATTCTTTGTTTCGTAGTATTTATCAAGGTTTAAGAGCAACTCCAGACAATCATCAATCTTTTCATCATAATTCTCAAGTCCTTCACGATATTGTATTTCATCACGATTCAATTTGTCTAATTCTGTTTCAATTTCAAATTTCATTTCCTTGTATTCACTTGCTGAAAATTCTCCATCCAACATTAAATCCTTTGCGTTTTTTAATCTTAGCTTTAGTTTACCAATGGATTTAGAAATTCCTTCAATCTCCTTTTTACCTGAAGTATTGTTTTGTTTTAATTGCTGTTTTAAAATGGTTGCAAACAACTTTGTAGCTTGAAGATTAGATTGACATTTTTCAGCCAAATAAGGTACAATCTTATCGTGCATTGTACTTGCTTTTTGTCTTTCCTTACAACCGTTTCCGCAATGGTAATAAAAGAATTTTCCACCTGCTCTACCTCGTGATGCTGATGCAGTTAAATTTCTGTTGCATTGGGGGCAAGTTAAATATCCTCGCAATGGAAACTCATCCCTAACGGTTTGGAACTTATTAGGGAGATTCTTTTTTCTGCCATCTAAAATGTCTTGTACTGCATAAAAGGTTTTTTCATCAACAAGAGCTTCGTGAATACCATCTACCCAATCTAAAAAATTAAATAATTTTAAAATGAAAATGTCTCGAATTATAAATGCTGAAAAGTCCAGATTGGTTTGAACGCATACATTCATCTAACGTTGAAGTCATTTCGATATCTAAAATTGCAGCTTTCCGCATAGTATCAAAAGAATTCAATATTACTTTTAATTCGAGATCTTCTGTAAACATGGTGATGTAAGAAAGCATTTGCTCTCTGTTCATTCCGCGAACTGCATTGTAAAATAATTTTCCTGTGCTTGCCATTTAATAAATTCTTTATTGTTTGAAATCAAAAGCCGCTGCCATTCTATCTTGTTCAGTTCTGCTTATTCCAATTTGTTTTGCTACTTCTTCCCATTTACTTACCGCATTCTTTATTTGATTAATAATACCTATAGCTTCTTTTTTATCTAAACGAAAATGCTCTGCTACTTCTAATACTAAATCCAGATCAAGAGCATTACCCGTTTCTGAAATATTTAACGATAAACCTGTACCGTATTCTACTGGATTTATATCATAAGCCGGGGAAAGAGTCCATCCTTTTTTAGTTAATAAAAATCCATGATTTCTTAAATGATCATCTGTATTCTTTACGCAAACACTAAAGACAATTCTTCGCCAAAGCTCGTGTAAATCCTTTTCTACATTGGCTCCTTGCTTCATTAAAAATCCCGCAAGCTCTAAATAACTTGCTCCTTCCTGTCCATCTGTGTGTCCCAACAAAGTCATCGCCGAAGCAAAGTGAATTCGTTCACCATTCGCGGTTCTGTCGAAACGTTTTGTAAGATATGTATGATACTTGCTATTAAATTTTTGAATTTTAGCTTCCGACATATTTAGTCCTGCCTTAATCGCTAATTGATTTGCAACCATTTCCCAAGCACCAATATCTTTAACATCATTTTTACTTGGAAATTTTGCAATCCATAAATTTCCCTTTGGATCACTAATACTTGCTTTAGGTCTTGCGCCACCGAGGGAAGAACCCGGTGCTATTAATAAGTTCAACCAGTTTAAATATTCAGGATCATTTGAATTATCATCTTCATATTTTAAACTTGCATTTTCCAATTCTCTTAATGAAGTCCAGGGCGGTGCCCCCATTTCCTTATTATCATTTAAAAAAGGGCCGTTTTCGCTTTCTTTAAAACGAAGTGCTCCCATACGATGCCCATCATATACACCTAATAAATAATCTGACTCCCATAATTTCTTCGGTTTTCTGTTTTCTTGCTTGGCTATTACATCTTCACGACGTTGCATTAATACCTGTCCCCATCTGTCAGGGCACGAATCCAGAAAAATTCCAAAATTTCTTTTTTCGCTGGACAAGTATTGTGGCCCTGTGTATAAATTCAGTTGGGGGTCTAACATAAATGCAAAACCTGATTCAATCCATTCTTTTTTATATTCAAATGAAAAAATTTCTTTTCCTTTACCTGGCGTCACCGTCAAAGCACCCATTAACAATGGCTCCTTTAATGAAGTCCAATTAGCGTATACTAAAATATCTTTTTTTATGTTTGACATAATTATTTATTTTTCTTTGGCACTCTTTCCTTCCCTATCAATTTAGCGTCTTGTAGTTTTCTTCCAAGTTCATCGTCATTTGCGATTTTCAAAATATCTTTTTCAAGACCTAATACAAAAAGTACTTGCAGGCAAGTACCAATTGCAACACTAGGAGAACCCTTTTCAATTAGCCATAAAGTTGAACGTGCAATATTTGCACGTTCAGCTACTTGCTCAGAGCTGAGTTTTCGCCTTAGCCTTGCCAATTTTATATTCTCTCCAAACTCTTTCAAAAATTTTTGAGCAGAAGGAAGCAATACAGGCTTAGTTTTCATAATGTTTCATATTTCATACAAATTTAATCATTTTGTTTGATTTATCAAACATCATGCTATAAATTAATACTCAATGAATTACTACTTAACCACTTTTAAATACCCAAAAAAATCAGTCAGTTTTTCATCAACTTTACTTTGTTCCAAGTTCACATATCTACTGAATGATCGATAACTATTACGTGTACTTATCTGCATTACCTCAGTAATAGTTAAACCATTTTCTAAACATAAAGTAATAAATCATTATAACGCAAACCGAGAAATGCAGCAAAGCAAAAAACATCCCTTGCCTTTTCCCAATTTGTTTTATTCCAAAATCACGTGTATAATAGGTGTTTAATTTCTCACTCGTTAAAGTAATAATAGGTTGATCAATTTCTTTTATCCTTTTTATACTCATCCATTCACTTGCGCTTGTATGTTTGTTTTTATATGCCCCTTTGCAAAACACCTTTAATGTTACAAGCATTTTGTTTATGGTAGGATTTTGAAGATTGGTAGCTTTTTCAACATGCTTATTTTTTTCGAATAAATATCTTGCAAACTTATTTGCAAAGCCTTCGTCAAAATCTGCAAACTGGATATTGCTATTATAATCCATTAGATGATTTGATAAAGTTGTAAACGGCTTCAAAGTA
>JAWXAS010000017.1:0-15876 GCA_034439635.1 Bacteroidota bacterium
TAAAAAATACTTTTTGAGGTTCGACTAAATAAACATTAAAATAGCTCGATGCTTAATGTTTTTTGTTAATTCAAATAACGATCGGCATTCATCCTTACTTAATACAACCGGCAATCGCTTCTCGTTTTTTATCTGAGGAAGTTTTATGTTAATGTCCTCTCCAATCATTTTTAAATAATACCGTAAACTATATATCGTGTGCTTAAACTCACTTCGCGAAACATCTCTTGCTCCCTGGATCATTTCCTTTAAATAATCCTTCATTTCGTCTTCGCTAATGCTTACAGGAAGTTTATTAAATCGTAAACAGATATCGGCCAATTTGCGGCAGTAATTATCGAATGTATTTTTACTTAGCCCATTTATCAGCATACTCTTGTAAACATCGGCTAACACTAATGAAAATCCGGGTATATTTAAACTGGCTAATTCCACTTTTTTTAGTTGTTTTACTTTCATCGTTTTTAAACGCAATAAACAAAAACTTAAAAGCGGGGATATCCTACCACAAATGCTTTTATGACCAATGTTTTGAACCAAGCATTTTGAACAAAAACGCATTTATTTAACAAAAACCACTGCTTTTTACCACTTTTCAGCATTTTTAGGAGTCTCATCTTATTAAAATTCTAGCTAATTAAACTTTAAAAGATTTTTATTATCTTAGTTAAAATTTAACAACTACTTTATGCATTTTTAAAGGGGCTATAAAAATTATCTATGAAAAAATTTACTCTTTCGTTTACCTTATTTCTTTTAACCTTTAGTTTTACTAAAGCTCAAACCTTAACTTACAAAGATGTAGCGCCTATTTTCTACAAACGTTGTACCAGCTGCCATCACACCGGCGCACATGCTTTGCCTTGGATGAATTATACACAAACAAATTTGGGTAAAACACTTATTCAATTTGATCTTAGCAATAATATCATGCCACCTTGGAATGCCGATACAACTTACACTCGCTTTCAACATGAGCGTTTAATAAGCGCTAACGAAAAAGCCATGATCTTAAATTGGATCGCAACCGGTGCTACCAAAGGAGATACAACTCTGGCCCCAGCCGCTCCTAGTTACCCGGCCAAGTACCAATTGGTAGGAAATTCGGATATGGATATTGTTATTCCAACTTATACCAGTACAGCAACAACAGGAGATATTTATGTTTGCTTTTCTATGCCAAGTAATTTAATGCAAGATCGCATCATTCGCGCATTTGAAGTTGTTCCAGGCAATCCTGCAATTTTGCATCACGCCGTAATTACCGCAGATACAACAGGCGCTTACAATAGTGATTACTCGGGAGTTTGTGTAAATATTCCGGGCAATTTAAGTTTAGCCTCTTGGGCCCCTGGCTCCAGAGCTGTTATTTTTCCTAGTCACGGTGCTTTAAAAACCGGTATCCGTTTAAAAGCAGGCTCAAAAGTTATTCTTCAAGCACATTATCCTAAAGGAACTATTGGTCAAATAGATAGCACGCGAATTCGTTTCTATTTCTATCCCCCAGGAGAAACAGGAGTTAGAACTATGCATGTAACTACCCCATTACAAAATTGGAGCTTACCAATTCCTGCAAACACTACTCAAACATTTACTGCGCAATATATCACGCCAAGTTCTGTTTCACTTTACGGTGTGTTTCCTCACTCTCACAAAATAGGAAAAAGCATGCTACTTTACGCGTACAATAACCCGGGTATTGATACAATTCCTATGGTACGAATAAACGATTGGGATTTTGCATGGCAAGATTTTTATCTCTATAAAAAGCTGTTAAAAGTACCTGCAGGTTATCGCTTGTTTTCAAAACATGTATATAATAACACGCTCAGTAATCCTAATGCAGGAAATCCTCCTGTAAACGTTTCGGCAGGTTTTGCAACCAATAACGAAATGCTATTTGATGGTGTAATGTATATGGATTATCAAACCGGCGATGAGAATATAGATGTTGAAGCTATAATTTTGACCGATACTTTGCTTGCCACTAATGTAAAAGCAAATTATTTACCTACGGTGAATGTAAAAGCCATGGCCTTCCCTAATCCGTTTAATAACGACGTAACCATTAGATACGCTATTAATGTAGCAAGTTCTATAAAGATCATTTTTACTGATATTCTTGGAAAACAATTGGCAGTTTACGATCAGGGTAAAAAAGAAAAAGGTTCGCATGAGTTCATTTGGAATAGCAAAAATAAAAACGGGCAAGCCTTACCGAACGGGGTTTACTTCTATACACTAAAGGCGGGGGATCAAACATTCAAAGACAAGATCATTAAACAAGACTAATTCAAAGTCCTGACATAGCAGTCAGGACTTTTTTAATTTTAAAATAAAAATCATGAGATCAATTTTTATCACTATCGTATGTTTCCTTTGTATTGGAAATTTATTTTCTCAAAAAACAAACCCAACAATTGAAAACGAACCGGTGATTAAATATCACAAGGTAAAATTTGCGGGAGATAAACAACTCGCGCAACAATTACTTCAACTTGGCATTACAATCGATCATGCCGATGTTTCGGAAGGAAATATCACAACAGAAATCTCCGATGAAGAAGTTAAAATCTTAAATAAGAATCATATCAAACACACGATTCTTATTGAGGATATGGCAAAATTTTACGAAGAGCGCATACTTTCCGATTATAAAAACAAAATAAGCATGCCTCCGGGAGTTTGTAATGCACCCAACGTAAATAAACCACAATGGTTCCATTTAGGCACCATGGGCGGTTATTTTAAACTTGCCGAAATGGAAGCTATACTGGATAGCATGAAACTTTTGTATCCTAATCTAATTACGTTAAAAGCACCAATTAGCACAACCAAAACAATTCAAAACAGAGATATTTGGTATGTAAAAATATCTGATAACCCAACCGTAGATGAAAATGAACCTGAACTTTTGTACAACGCAGTTCATCACGCACGCGAAGCAGCATCGTTGTCGCAACTTATTTTTTACATGTATTATTTATTAGAGAATTATAATACAAACCCTGATATTAAATTTTTGGTAGATAATACCGAAATGTATTTTGTGCCTTGTGTAAACCCTGATGGTTATTTTTACAATCAAACCATTCAACCAAATGGCGGTGGTATGTGGCGCAAGAACCGACGAAACAATGGCTCAAGTTTTGGAGTAGATCTTAATCGTAATTATGGATTTAACTGGGGTTTTGATAATACCGGCTCCTCTCCTACTGCAACATCGGATACTTATCGCGGAACGGCAGCATTTTCGGAACCTGAAACACAAGCCATGCGCTATTTTTGCAATACACACACATTTGTAACGGCGCTTAGCGCGCACTCATATGGAAATTTATTAATTTACCCTTGGGGATATTTACCAAGCTTTTATACACCCGACTCTGCTACGTTTGTAAATTGGGGAGTACATTTAGTTGAGGAAACGCGGTTTTTATATGGTACAGGCAATCAAACGGTAAATTACATTACTAATGGCACTTCCGATGATTGGATGTACGGAGAGCAAACCAGTAAACCAAAAATAATGGCCATGACACCAGAAGCAGGATCGTCGGCAGATGGTTTTTGGCCGGCTTCATCGCGCATTATTGACATTTGCAAAACTACACTCGATCAAAACATAACACTTGCAAAATTGGTAACCAATTACGCTTTGGTGCGCGACGATCAAGATTGGTTTGTGAGCGGACCGGGTTATATCAAATACAATATCCAACGTTTAGGAATGCAGAACGGAAATTTTACGGTTTCTATTGTACCAGTTGGATATGGAATTGGAACTACTGGAACTCCTAAAGTTTATACAGCTGCAACCATGACGCTTAGTCAAGTGATCAAAGATTCCATTTCATTCACACTTGGAGGTTTTATAAACCAAGCACAGTTTGTGAAATATGCCATTGGCATAAATAATGGTATTTATACACATTACGATACGCTTACAAAAATGTTTGGAACGCCTGTAACTGTTTTAAATGAACCGGGCACAACAACTACCAATTGGAATTCGGGTGGATGGGCAACTACAACGGCAAAATTTAAATCGCCCCCTTCGAGTATTACTGATAGTCCGGGTGGAGATTATACACCAAACTCAAACATGAATTGTGCTTTAATTACTCCACTTAATTTGTCGAATGCCAATTATGCGCATTTGCAATATTATACGCGTTTTCATCTCGAGAAAAATTTCGACTTTGTGCAGATCATGGGAAGCACCAATGGCGGAAGCTCGTGGTTTTCAATTTGTGCACCTCACGAAACATCACCTGCATCATTTGGTGGAACCGATCCATTGTATGATGGATTTCAGGACGGTTGGGTTAAAGAAGAAATTGACATGAGTGCTTATGTAGGTCAAAATTTATTGCTCAGTTTTAATATTTCAACAGATGCTGGTTTAGAATTAGATGGATTTTATTTTGATGATCTTTTAGTAAGAAAGATAACGGCCACTACTACAGGAGTGCAACAAATTCATGTAGATGGCGAATTGGTGATCTACCCTAACCCAAGCAATGGCGAATTTAAAGTAAAGAACACTTCGGGTGCTGAATATGAAATTAAAGTTTTTAATACTATTGGGCAGGAAGTTATAAGCGCTATCCATATCTCAGGTACTGATCAAGAAAAAATCATAGATCTTTCAAAAAATGCCGCAGGAATTTATTTTGCGCACATTACTAAAGATGGAGTAACGTTTACAAAGAAGATTGTGATTAGTAATTGATCCTTTAACCACAAAGGGCTCAACAACGCTCGCTAATATTTACGCATTGAACACAGAGAGTTATAGACCTTCGGTCTATTATTATTAGTTAAAAAATAAGATCGCAATGGAAATCGAACCTTCGGTCACTTTTCGAAATGATATTTGTTTATTGGCTCCCGCTACAACCTTTATTCCCAAAAGCCGCGTGAGGGATGGAGCCATTGTTTGAGCTCCTTTTTTATCTCTTGCATCTGGTATTTTTTGGAGGATGAGATAAAAAAGAGCGAGTGGCGAGAGCCCGACCCCTACAAGTAAAATGCTCCTAATTTTTCCGAGGCATTTTACTTCGTAGGGGGCACGCCCTAATAAAAACTAACCTCCTGCCATTTCTTTAAGTGCTTTTACAAACTGATCTAGCTCTGCAGTACTTGTATAAACATTTGGCGTTATTCTACACCCTTGCACTCCTTTACCATCAATAGCTACTGTGTAAACCTTGTATTTATCTAAAAGTGTTTTGGCCATATCGGCAGGTTTCATTCCTTTTATTCCAACATTTGCAATGGCGCAACTTCGCTCGGGATCTTCTGGTGTATTTAAAATTATATTTTTTAAACCGCGAACTTGTTTGGTCCAATACATTTGCAAGTACTTCAAACGCTCTTCCTTTCGTTTTGCACCAATTTTAATATAGTAATCAATAGCGTTTTCAATAGCAAGATCAGTATGCACAGGAATAGTACCCGTGTGATTTAATCGACTAATATTATCGGTTTCTTTTTCGCTTTCGGCGAACAATGGCCACACTTTTGATATATTGTCGCGCTTTACATATAAAAACCCTGCGCCTAACGGAACGCTCAACCATTTGTGTAAACTGCAACCGTAATAATCGCAGTCGAGGTCGCTTAACTTAAAATCCAAATGCGCAAATGCATGCGCACCATCTACCATTACAGGCACACCTTTACTGTGTGCCATTTGACATATTTTTTTTATTGGTAAAATCTGACCAGTTATATTGATCATATGGCAAACCATTAGCAGTTTTGTATTTGGTGTAATGGCACTTTCGTATAACGCTACAATTTCCTCATCCGATTTTGGATGGTTAGGTATAGAAATTATTTTGTTCGTCATTCCGTAACGCTTACTCACTTGCGTAAACATATCCAACATCGCACCGTAATCTTGCTCGGCCATTACTGCCTCATCGCCCGCTTTCCAATCCATTCCCGAAATAATAAGATCTAATGATTCGGTTGTGTTTCGCGTAATGATCAATTCTTCTTTTGAGCAGCCTGCAAGTTCAGCCATTTTTGAGGCCACTCGTTTTTTGTTGTCGTATTGCACAGTGCGCATATAGTAAGCGCCTTGCACGTTTACGTTATTTAAATGCTTTAAATATGCTTCCAATACATATTGCGGTTGAATGCAATAATAACCATTTTCTAAATTAATGTAATCGGGTTTTAATTTATATCCTTTTCTAATATCGGCCCAAAAATCTTCATCAGCAGCCAGTTTTTCTGCAGGTACATTGGTCACAGATCTCATCAACTCTTCTAATCCCTTAAAGCCTGTAATACTTCCTATTCCTAACAGAGAGCTTGTCTTTAAAAACGTACGTTTATCCATTTTTTATCATTTTGTGAGATAAATTTAAGATTAAATTCTACATTTAAACATGGAAGATACTAACTCTTTGCGCTCGTTATTTCTTTTAGATAAGGAAATAGCATTTTTAAACTTTGGGTCGTTTGGCGCAACGCCCAAGCCGATTTTTAACGATTATCAAAAATGGCAATTAGAGTTAGAACATGAGCCCGCACAATTTATACAGTTAAATGGGCCCGTTTACATTAAACAAGCCCGCGAGGCTTTAGGTAAATATGTAAACTGCGATGCAGATGATATTGTATTTACCACAAATCCATCTTACGCTGTAAATATCATTGCAAAAAGTATAGATCTAAATCCTGGGGATGAAATACTCACTTCCAACTTGGAATATGGAGCTTGTGATAAAACTTGGGAGTATTATTGCGAAAAAAAAGGTGCTAAATATGTAAGACAAGCTATTGAACTTCCAATAAAAAGCAAGCAACAGTTCATTGATACATTTTTTAAAGGTCTCACTTCAAAAACGCGACTTGTTTTTATTTCACATATAACAAGTACAACAGCTTTAAGATTTCCGGTTCACGAAATTTGTGAAATAGCAAAACAAAAAGGAATAATAACCTTTGTAGATGGGGCACATGCACCGGGCCATATACCTTTGGATCTTCAAGAATTAAAAGTGGATATTTACACAGGCGCTTGTCATAAATGGATGATGACACCAAAGGGAAGTTCATTTTTATATGTAAAAAAAGAGTTTCAGGATAGATTTGATCCATTGATCATTAGTTGGGGATACAAAAGCGCGATGCCATCGCATTCAAAATTTCAAGACTATCATCAAATGCAAGGTACGCGCGATTTTTCGGCATTTCTTACCATTCCAAAAGCCATTGAATTTATGAAAGAACACAATTGGCGGGAAGTTTCACGGCAATGCCACCAAATGGTAATGGATAGTGCCCCTCGTTTTTGCGAATTGTTTGGGTCAAAACCTTTAGCGCCGCTTAGTAATGAATTTATGGGGCAAATGTTTAGCATTCCAATTGAAACAAATGATCCCATAAAATTACAAAGACATTTATTTACAGAATACAAAATCGAGATTCCTGTGATGCCTCATGCTAGCGAGACTTATTTACGCTATTCCATAAATGCTTTCAATACACAAAGCGATCTGGATAGATTATATAATGCCCTGAAAGAAATAAAAAGTAAAACACGTTTAGTATCGTGAAATGAGTTACAACATGCCCAACGAATTCCAAATAATAAAAATTTAAAATTAAATTCACATGAAAAAAGTAATTAGTTCAAAAGGAGCGCCAACACCCATCGGTCCATACAGTCACGGCAACTTAGTTAGTGCAGGTCAAATGCTATTTGTTTCGGGGCAAGTTGGAAAAGATGCTATAACCGGTGAGGTAGTAAAAGGCGATATTAAAGCCGAAACTAAAAAAGTGATGGGTAATATTAAAAGTATTTTACAAGATGGGGGTATGGAATTTATACATGTTGTAAAAACCACAATCTTTTTAAAGAACCTTAATGATTTTGCCGCTGTAAATGAGGTTTACGGCTCCTTTTTTACAGGTGATTTTCCCGCCAGAGAAACAGTTGAGGTAAGCAGGTTGCCTCTGGATGTTAATGTTGAAATATCGGTAATTGCTGTTAAATCTTGATAATCAGCGTTCCTACCTGCCGGCAGGCAGAAAAAAGGTTAAAACCTTTACCTTTTTTTGAAATCTTTTATGGAAATGAACTCGAGAATTATCTTAATTTTAGTAACTATTTATTTACCATATGAAGTATTCTTTAAGCCTTATAATTGCACTTGTTTTTACAAGCCTCCATTCCCAAACACCTGCGTGGGTGTTAAAAGTAAAAAGTACCATTGAGTACCGTTCCTTTATTGTAAAAGGTGGAATTTTAGAACCTGAAGATAAATTATTGGGCGGAGCCACTATTTCTGTATTAAAAGGAGGCGTATTGGTAAGTCAGGTTACTAGCAATGGAAGTGGCGATTTTACAGCCGATATTCCGGGCGATGGCGAATACATCATGGAAGTTTCGTACAGTGGATGTAATTCAAAAAAATTCATGTTCAATACAAAAAATGTTCCTGAGGACAGAGTAAAAGATAATTTCAAACCAACCATAGATATTCAAGGCGTTATTATGGCCAAGCCATTATATAGCATTGATTATTCTGCTCTTAAGCAACCAATGGCCTTGATCTCCTTCAGCAGCGGAAAAAAGAAATTTGGTGATGATGAAAGTTACACCGCACAATCACTTAATGCACTTTCGGGTATTCGTTCAAATGAATTAGCGTTGATAGATAAATTTAATACTGCTATTAAAACCGGAGATGCTGCTTTGGTTAAAAATGATTGCCCAACTGCCAAACTAAATTTTGAAAAAGCAATTGCGCTATTACCTGATCAATCGTATCCAAAAGAAAGATTGGCCTTGGCGAATAAATGTTTAAAAGATAAAGAAGACGCGAAAGCAAAAGCAGATGCCGAAGCGGCATCAAAAGCAAAAGCTGAAATGGAGGCTAAGATAGCGGCCAAAAAAGCCGAAGAAGAAGCGGCGGTGGCAAAAGCCAAAGCAGATGCAGATGCAAAGGCTAAAGCCGAAGAAGCAAAATTAGTTGCAGAGAAAGTAGCAGTCGATAAAGCAGCAAAAGAAAAAGCAGAGGCAGATGCAAAGGCAAAAGCCGAAGAAGCAAAATTAGCAGCGGATAAAGCAGCAAAAGAAAAAGCAGAGGCAGATGCAAAGGCAAAAGCCGAAGAAGCAAAATTAGCGTCGGATAAAGCAGCCAAAGATAAAGAACTTGCAGATGCGAAAGCTAAAGTGGAAGCAGAGAAATTAGCAGCAGAGAAAGCAGCGAAGGAAAAAGCAGACGCTGATGCAAAATCTAAGGCAGAAGCGGCAGCAGTAGCAAAAGACAAAGCAGATGCTGAAGCAGCCAAACTTGCAGCCGAAAAAGCTGAGAAGGAAAAAGTAGCTGCAGAAACCAAGGCTAAAGCAGAAGAAGCAAAATTAGCAGCGGATAAAGCAGCCAAAGATAAAGCCGATGCTGAAGCAGCTGTAAAAGCGGAAGCTGCAAAAGTAGCTGCAGAAAAAGCAGCAAAAGAAAAAGCCGATGCTGAAGCTAAAGGACAAGCAGAAGCTGAGAAATTAGCGGCCGAAAAAGCAGCAAAAGAAAAAGAACTAGCAGATGCAAAGGCAAAAGCACAAGAGCAAGCCGCCGCAAAAGCCAAAGCAGACGCCGATGCAAAAGCACAAGCCGAAGCAGCAAAATTAGCAGACACAAAAGCAGCAAAGGAAAAAGCAGAAGTTGATGCAAAGGCTAAAGCCGAAGAAGCAGCAAAGGATAAGGCAGATGCAGAAGCTAAAGGACAAGCAGAAGCAGCAAAACTAGCAGCAGAGAAAGCTGCAAAAGATAAAGAGGCGGCCGACACAAAAGCGAAGGCCGATGCCAAAGCTAAAGTAGATGCTGAAGCTGCAAAACTAGCGGCCGAGAAAGCTTCAAAAGATAAAGCCGATGCTGAAGCTAAAGGACAAGCAGAGGCCGCAAAATTAGCAGCAGAGAAAACTGCAAAAGATAAGGCAGAGGCTGAAGTTAAAGCTAAGGCCGACGAAGCAGCAAAGCTTGCTGCAGAAAAAGCAGCAAAGGAAAAAGCCAATGCAGAAGCCAAAGGACAAGCAGAGGCCGCAAAATTAGCCGCAGAAAAAGCTGCAAAAGATAAAGCAGATGCGGAAGCAAAAGCCAAAGCGGATGAAGCAGCAAAACTTGCAGCAGACAAAGCCGCGAAGGATAAAGCAGAAGCTAAAGGACAAGCAGAAGCAGCAAAACTAGCGGCTGAGAAAGCTTCAAAAGATAAAGCAGATGCTGAAGCGAATGCCAAAGCGAATGCGGAAGCCAAAGCAAAAACAGATGCTGAAGCAGCAAAACTTGCAGCAGACAAATCGGCAAAAGATAAAGCAAACGCAGCAGCAGCAGCAAAAACAGCAGCCGACGCAAAAATAAAAGCTAAAGAAGAAAAGGAAAAACTGGCTGCTGATAAAGATGCCGCTAAGAAAAAAGCTGCTGAAGAAAAATTGGCTGCCGATAGAGCAACCAAAGAAAAAGCAGATGCCGATGCAAAAGCGGAAGCCGATAAATTAGCAGCAGAAAAAGAGAAACAAAATACTATTACACCAACAGACCCAGGAACTGAAGATCCTAATTCTGTTGATCGTGGTGATTCGAAATATAAAATTCCGGCAGCAATTGGCGCCAATAAATACAAAGAAACAGTTAAGCGCGGCGATGATCTATTTAAAATGAAACGTTGGGCTGAAGCAAAAACTGCTTATGAAGAAGCGCTTAAGTATAAAGCTAACGACCCCTATTCTATATCGAAATTAGAAACAGTAGAAAAAATGCTGAAGAAGTAAGGGATTTTAAAGCTTCATTCCAATTATCCAAACGTCATCGATTAGAGACGAAAGTGGGTTTGTCTCAATCGTGACTTTGCAAATCATAGGCGCAGGCCTATGATGCAAACGTCATCGACTTGTTCCAACTCACCCTTCCAATTATCGAAAGTTTGCTTTAGGATCTCTCTTTGTTCGCTCATTGGCTTCATACAGTTAGCAAGTAATGTTTCGTTAAGTTGCTTGTACTTAAATTTCTTCTTCTTCGGTCCACCAAATTGATCTGCATATCCATCGGTATATAAATACAAACGATCACCGTTTTGAACATCTATAGTGTATTTTTTAAAAGGCTCCTCCCTCACTCCCATCCCAACAGGCATTTTATCGGCATCTAACTCTTTAATGATTCCGTCGCGCACCAAAACTGGTCCGTTGTGTGCCGAGGCGTATACAATCCTTTTCTTGTTGCTATCAAAACATAATAACACCCCATCAAACCCATCTCTTTGTCCTTCCATGCTTTCAATAAGTCGCTTTCTTACATATTCAAATACTTCGTTAGGTTCTGTAATATTTTTTTCGCTAATGGCCTCACTTAAAAATCCTATACTCAACAAACTCATAAAAGCACCTGGCACGCCATGCCCCGTGCTGTCGCAAACGGCCATGTAAAATTTATCGTCTTTTTTTGTGGCCCAATAAAAATCTCCACTCACAATATCTTTAGGGTTGAAAAACATAAAATACTCGCTAAGATTACTTTTTAAAAGCTGCTCGTTTGCTAAAAGCGAATATTGGATCCTCTTTGCATAGTTTATCGAATCAATGATCTCTCTTTGCTTTTCTTCAATAATAAGCTTCTTGCTTTCTACTTCTTCTTTTTGAATTGAAATAATCTTATTAACCTTTTGTTTTTCGGCATACCGTCTATAGGTCATAAATGCAATAACGATAAGCAAGAGCACTCCAATTCCTAAAGAGTAACCTATAATAGTGCTTTGTCTCAATTTCAAATTTTTCCGGTCAATATCCGATTTTTGCAATTCAATTTCTCTTGTTTGTTTATCGTTCTCATAACGTGCTTCTGCTTCCAAAACCTGCGCGTTAGCATCCAATGTAAACAACGAATCTTTTATGGCGATGTAACGCTTTAAACACAAATAGGCGTCAACCGCTTTTTTATTCGAAACTAAAACCCTTGCTTTTGTATTTAGGAAATGTAAATACTCTTTATTCATAACCTTTGGCATTTTTTGTTCTGCTTTTTTTATCACCAACATTGCCAATCCGTCCCTATTAAAATTAGTTAAGGCGTCGGCCGTAGCAAGGTAAATTTGAACACTATAAATGTTGTACGGTAAACTATCAATGATACGCAAAGCCTTAAGATAATATGCTTGCGACATATTCTTCGAGATCATATCATTCGTAATTTCAAATACTTCGCCGTAAGCCATTCCAATATTATTGATAACGCCCGCATAGCTTGCATAGTCGCCTTTTTTTAGATCAATAGCCGCCGATCCCTCGTAATACTCAATGGCTTTTTTAAAATTCTTCTCTTCCCAACAAATAGCACCAAGATTATTAAGGATATCAGACAAATAAGTTTCATTTTTTACAGCTTTGCATTTTTCCATGGCCTTGATCCAATATTCTTTGGCCTTTTTTTTGTTGTAATTATAATAGAACATTTGTCCAATATTATTATACACCTGAGCCATGAGTGTATCATTATGAATACTTTCATAGTAATTTGCAGCCAAAAAATAATGGTCGAGCGCTTTTCTAAAATTTGTTTTGTTGAAATAGGCATAACCTATTAAACGATTTGCCTTAGCATGTGTGCGCTTGTTTGCAGTTGTCGTAAATATCATTTTTGCGTAATGAATAGAACTGTCGAATTCGTTCTTTGAATACGCGTTGCTTATATTCACCAATAACTGCGCCGCTGATTCAGTTCCCTTCTTTTTTGCGTACTCGGCCTTTAAAGAATCTAAATTCATTTGAGCCATGTTGTTACTAAACAATAAGGCGATCAAACAAACAACGAATAATATGCGCCCTTTAGCAAAAGAAGTCATAATGCTAAGTTAATTTTTTTTAGGCGAATAGTTCATTAATTAGATAAATACCCTTTAATTGGTAACCAAAATTCAAATGTTTAAGTTAAAATTACTAAAGGTTTAGAGGTCCGGTGTATATGGTCGGACATTTTAAAGGGAATAAGCAAATAGTGCTACATTACCCAATTTTATTATATTTACATAGCAATTATAACAATAGGCATTAAAGTGAAGTCTTTTAAGAAAATAGCATTAATTATTTTGTTGATAAGCACGCAGCTATTAGCCCAAAAGAATAGTTCGGATTCGATGTGGAATAGGTTTAGCAAATCTAATTCCGATACTCAAAAAGTGAACACGCTAAATAAATTATTTCAATTATATAGCGTAAGCAATTCTGATTCTGCCCTAAAGATTGCACAAATGGCCTTAAAATTGGCCTATCGCTCAAAATATATACTTGGAAAATCGGCTTCCTATAATAACATAGGTACCATTTACTATTTTAATGGCAATAATACACGCGCACTAACAAGCTATTTAGCGTCTTTAAAAATATTGGAAAGCGAAGAAGATTTAGCAAAGACAAACGTGCATTACAAGATTCAAATTTCATCGGCATATAATAATATTGGCGCCATTTATCAACGCCAAAAACTTCGTTCAAAGGCAGAATACTATTTTCGTAAATCCATTGCTCTCGATTCGATCATTGGAAATAAATCAAGCATGGCGCATAGCTATAATAATATTGGCACACTAAAGGAAGAAGTTAACAAATACGATGAAGCAATTGCAAATTACGAGTGGGCCTTAAAGTTGAAGAAAGAAATGCATGATACAATGGGCATCGCATCTACGCTAATTAACATGGGAGTTGTTCGTATGAATCAAAATAAATTCATCGAAGCAGAAAAGTATTATAGTTTAGCGCTGATCATGTCTCAACGTCAAAACGACAAAGCCGATGAAGCACTTGCCTTAATAAATATGGGCGATAATTGTTATTTACAAAAAGATTATAACCCTTCCATAAAATATTATATGCTAGGTATAAAAGTTTGTGAAAAGCAAGGTTATCAGCAATTTTTAAGTTATGCTCTAAACAGTTTATCGCTTTCTTATTACAGGTTAAAGGATTTTAAAAGTGCCTATGAGATCAATCAAAAATATATAGCCATTAGAGACAGCATGTACAGCAAAGAAAACTCAAAAGTACTGAGTGAGATGCAAACCAAATATGATTCTGAGGCTCAAGCTAAGGAAATAAAATTACTATTATCGGAGAAGGAAATAAACGACCTGGAATTAAACAGAAAAAGGATCCTGATTTATGTATTTATTGGAGGATTGTTAGTTTTGGCAATTTTAGTATTAGGGGCAATTTATGCTTACAGGCAAAAACACAAGGCGAACACTACACTTGCAGATAAAAATGAAAAGATCGAGCTCGCTTATAAGATCATTGAAGAAAAACAAAAGGAGATAGTAGATAGTATTAATTATGCGAAACGCATTCAATATACCTTATTAGCGCATGCAGAATTTTTAAAGGAAAACATACCAAATAATTTTGTTTATTTTGAGCCTAAAGACATAGTAAGCGGCGATTTTTATTGGGCCACAAAAAAAGACAATAAATTTTATTTAGCCGTGTGCGATAGTACTGGCCACGGTGTTCCGGGAGCGTTTATGAGCTTATTGAGTATTGGTTTTCTTTCAGAAGCAATAAATGAAAAGGGTATAGAAAAACCTAATGATGTATTTAACTATGTAAGGCAGCGTTTGATCGACAATATCAGTAAGGAAGATCAAAAAGACGGCTTCGATGGTATTTTAATTTGCATAGATCAAAAAACAAAGCACATCACCTACTCTGCAGCTAATAATAAACCAATTTTAATACAAGAGGAACAGATCAAGGAGCTCGAATCAGACCGGATGCCGGTTGGTATAGGCGAGCGAAAAGACGAATTTAACCTGTACACAATTAAAGCTAAAGCCGGTGATGCTTTATATTTGTATACCGACGGCTATTCAGACCAGTTTGGCGGACCTAATGGTAAAAAATATAAAAGCAAAACATTAAATGAATTGCTTTTACTGCAAAGCAAAAATTCACTTGAGCAACAAAGTAAAGTATTAAGCGAAAATTTTGAAAACTGGCGTGGAAATTTAGAACAGGTCGATGACGTTTGCATCATAGGTATAAAATTATGATTTGACTTCGCCCTTAACTCCAGCTGATTTTCTGTAACCTTTTTACAAAATTGAATTATATACATGATTCAAAAACAAATATAAAATACCTAAATACGCATATGAGATCAAAAATAAACTTAAGTCTGCTACTTTTTATTGCTTTAACATTTAATGTGGTCATTGGGCAAAAATTAAAACCCACCGATAAATTAGCTTTATTGATGGGCGTAGTAAAAAACTTTAAAGGCAAGCTGCTTTCAAACGAAACGATCATGTTTGTAAATGATAAAACCAAAAGCGTTTATAAAGCAAATACAGATGCCAACGGAAAGTTTGAATTGCTTATCCCCATAAGTGGAACTTATAGTTTGAAGTACAAAAAATTTACAACTGACGTAGATTATACTAAAATGAATGTTCCTGCTGATAAGGAAGCAACATATGAAGTGGAAATAAAAATTGATCCTCCAAAAGATTTTGTATTGGAGAATGTATATTTTGAAACAGGAAAATCCAATTTAAAGCCAAATTCTTTTAAGGCTTTAGATGATCTGATAGAAATTTTAAAGATCAAAAACACAATGGTTGTAGAAATACAAGGGCATACAGATAATGTTGGGAAAGAAGAAGACAATTTAAAGCTTTCTCAAGAAAGAGCTAATGAAGTTAGAAAATATTTGACCTCAAAAGGAATCGCAGAAGCGAGAGTAGGCGCTAAGGGTTATGGGACAAACCATGCCGGTAGTAAATAACGACACAGATGCCGGCAAAGCAAAAAACAGAAGAACGAGTTTAAAGGTGATCAAGGAATGATGGGTAAAATTACTTTCCGATACA
>JAWXAS010000018.1:0-25907 GCA_034439635.1 Bacteroidota bacterium
CGCTTTTTTAATCCTTTTTTACTTTTTTCGGTAGATTTTTATCGCACTATTTTTAAACAAACTCAATAATAACAAGGCTTACAGAGTTTTTGAGGGACGGCTAAATAGGATTAGAAACCTTCTTAAAACAAAAAAGTCAGGCTTTATTAGCCTGACTTTTTATAAGTTCTTAATAGGATGCTTTGGTGTCTGTTCTACCTAAGCTCTTACCGTAGCCCGATGAAGCATTGTACCTCAACATGATCTCTAACCCTCCTTTTAACCGTGAAGCCGGAGTTAATTGCGATACGTTTACATCATAAGCAAATCCAATTGCATATTTATCATATTGCCATAAGAAAGCCGGAATGATAGCGTCTTTGTAACGATAAGAAGCACCAAAAGAGATAGCGCTTGGTTTTTTAATAGATGTGAATTTAGATTCATCAGTGATCACATACTTGAACATTAAACCGGTGATGAACTCACGGCTTTTTCCTTGCATATTAAAAATGATACTTGGATCTAAAGCAATGCGCATTTTTGGTACAAAAAACTCTCCGCTTGTGTAAAACACATAACGAGTCATTATTTTTTCGGTAGTCACAAAAAACGAACTCTTTGGAACACTAAAGTGATATGCAGCCATACCAAAATCAAATTTACTTCCATCTTTAGAGCTAATGTATTTTTCGCTTTGCGAATAACTATAATGAACTCCTCCACCAAAATCGGTTGATAGAACCGAACTGCGTGCCGGCTGCTCGCCACTTGGTACACTTGCGTCATACTCGTAATTACGATATTGAGCTCCCCATCGTAAATTGGTTGTACTTATAGTTCGGTAATTTAAGCCAAATTGAAAGCCTGCTGAAGCCTTCGTGTGGCGGTTAATACGACCTATATAACTAAATCCAAGACTTGGTAATAATGAACTCATTTTTGCATCACCAGCTACATCCCTAACTATGTTCAATCCCCAACCAATGCGCTTTCCTCGCAGTTTCTTTCCTGTACCACCATCGTATGAAATACCATATGTTTGGTAAGCCTTAGAAGCCGATGTAACATAACTCCATTGGTTGCGGTAATTCGCAAGGATACGGGTATCGTAATTTAAACCAAACAATGCAGGGTTTAAAGTAGTTGGCGTTTCAAGGTATTGAGAGAAATGAATATCCTGCGACTTGGCTTTAGATCCAAGCAGCACTATCATTCCTGTAAATACAATCCTATATATAGTTTTCATATGCTTTTAATTCTTTTTTAATTTCCTTTTACCAAATTACCATTACCAGGCAAAGGTTAATTTCATAACTGTTCTTTTTTTTATCTTATAAGTGAGACGTTTCCTTTGAGCGAATATCCTTTACCCTTGAAATCTTTTCCTTCCAATCGATAAACAAACACGCCGGTGTTCAACTCTTGTCCGTTAAAGGTTCCATCCCAACCAACATTTTGATCGGCTGTTTCCCAAACTTTTTGTCCCCATCGGTTAAATACTTGGAATGTCATGCTTTCTAAACAATAACCATATACTTTCAATGTTTCATTCTCGGGGTCATCTCTTCCATTAGGAGAGAATGCAGACGGAACAAACATTTCGCCACAATCATCAATTACAATAACATTAATTGTGTCATAAGAGCAACATCCTTGGCTATTACAACCCATTAAAACATATTGTGTTGTTTGCTGCGGATGAACTTTAGTTTTAGGGCCATATAAATTATCGATCATGTAAGGTGGGCTCCAAAAATAAGTAGAAGCGCCAGTACCCGTTAAGGCAACCGTCATACCAAATCGTATGGTTGTATCACTCATAGTTTGACCAGGAGGAACAATAGTTATATTGGGTACGTCAACTACTTTTATAAATTGGAACGTACCTGTTGCAACTGCCGGGCCATATTGATTACTATCTATGAGGAACACATTGTATTTACCAGGTAAATTGTAACAGACAGTAGGTGCTTGCAAAGTGGATGTATTCGGTGCACCACCCGGGAATGTCCATTTTACATATTGTGGTTCCCCTGCATCTGTAGTATTGGTAAATGTTATACATTGTTTTGTACAAATTGTATCATTGCGAATTACCGTGGTAAACGTTACACTTGTAACTCGTCTACAATCAACCACGCGAATATTTATAGTGTCTTCTCTAAAGCATCCGTTAATACCGTCAGACCCTCCATTTCCATTAAAGCTTGATCGAATTGTATAGGTCATCACTGTTGGCAACTTTGTAACGGGAGAAATAATAACACACGGATCTGATGTAGGTGTTTTAATAGACCCTTCATTCATCAATGAATTGGATGGCGATGCATACGAAAACCAAGTATAGCTTGGCGTAACCCCCGGCATTAATGTATTATTACAGTTCGCTGCACATAATGTGAGTGTATTGGTAGTAATATCAACTATATCACCCACAAAACATATAGAGTTTGTTGGTACACCGTTTATAGTTGGTATTTGCGCACAAGTTAATGGCTGAGGAATAATAGTTGTATGAACCAAGCGTTGTTCGGTAACACAATTACGGAAGTCTTTCATCTCAACAGAATAACTTGCACTCACCGAAGGGCAGGCAATAGTTGTGGGAGACAAAACATTAATAATACTTCCTACAACAGGCGGCGGAACGCTCCAACTATACGTATATGGCTGCGGTAGTGTTGTATTTGTATTTATAACCGTAAAATTGAAACAACCGCCCAAACACGCAATTGGCATTGGAGGCTGAACATTTAAAGTAGATTGAGGAACAACTGTAACCGTAATGATACCTGTACCCGAACACACCGAAGTGAAACCGGTTACAGTATACTGAGTTGTTGTTTGTGGACGAGCAATAACTGAGTTACCAAGACAGATACTTAAAAAACCACCTACACATGGAGCCCAATTATAAGTTGATCCTCCATTTGCATTTAACGTAACAGGTAACGAGAATTTTGGCGCGTTGTTGGCAATACACGTTGTAAAACTAGATTGTGATATACCAATACTTAACGGTGCCATGGAAGCAATACAAACTGCTTTTATAGAAGGGCAAACAAATGCCGTTGATGAAGAGACGACCGTATAACAACCTGGTCCCATGGAAATAGATGGTTGGTTTATAGACGTTGTGAATGTGGTACCCGTCCACGTATAACTCATAGATCCGGAAGCTGTGATGGTTGATGTATAACCAGCACAAACTGCATTAGCTGTAGTATTGATGAGTAAATTAGGCCCTGGTATAATTGTAACTGTTATTTGAGCGTTACTTGTACACCCTCCTTGTTCACCCAAAACATTATAAGTTGTGGTGATGGTTGGTGTTGCATCAACTGTGGTTCCAACACTATTACTTAAAGTTGCTGAAGGTGTCCACGTATAATTTGTTGCGCCTGCGGCATTCAATGTTACTGTTTGTCCAACACAAATACTTGGTGATGTAGGTGTAAGTGTTAGTGTAAAAGGAACATTACCAACAACAACATTAACCGTTTGCGTTCCCGAACATCCTCCATTATCTCCAACAACAGTGTAAGTATATACCCCGAACGTTGTTGGTGTGATATCAGCTAAAGGGTTTGTGGTTGGAGTTAACGTTGGATTGCCAGGTATGCTCCATGTGTAATTTGTTGCACCGCTTGCCGTAAGAGAAATGGCAGAACCAGGACATACTGTAAGATTTTGCGGAGAAATAGTTAACGTTAATGGAATGTTAGTATAAGTTACTTGAGCAATTACTGTATTACTAATACACATACCCTGAGTTGCCATTACAACGTAATTTACAACAGATGGTGTAGGGCACGTAACAACAATAGAGTTTGTGTTTCCTAGAAGAGGTCCTGCACTGGAAGATAAATTCCATGTGTAGGTTGTTCCTCCCATAGCCTGCAATGTTGCATTACTACCGGGGCAAACTGTTTGAGGTGGCGATGCATTAATTGCTAACGATATATTTACTGTAACAATTTGCACAGCCGTTGCTGTTGGCGCACCACCCGGAAGTGTACTGCCAAAAACTACAACTGTATAAACACCAGATGCAGGAAACGTAACTGTAGGGGTTGAAGAACCTGTTGGAGGATTAAAAACTACCGGTGGTACTGGAGGTAAAGCAGTCCAAGTAAATCCTGTAGCGCCCGGAACAACACTTGTTGCAGTAGCAACAACAGTTTGCTGTGGACAAGGAATAGTAGTTATGATGTTAATACCCATGGTTGCCAATTGAATATCATCAATTGCAATACTAGGATCTGCACCTGCTAAGTCATTACTTTTCCAATGAAAACCAATTTGCAGATTAGCTACATTGTTACACGCAGGAGGTAATCCCATTGCCAAAAATGTCCACTCACCTTGAGGAACACAAGCTGCATTATTAGATGGAGCTATTTGCTGAAGCAGAATCCATGGTCCACCAACGCGGTAATACACTTCGCAAAAATCAGAAGCAGGAATACCCTGACCCAAATATTTAAAACTTAACTGTATACCTGTTTTACCAATCGTACCAATAACAGGAGACTCTGCACGTTTATTTGTAAATGCTGATGCGCCTGCAAGATAAGCTGCACCCGGGTCAACAATAGGAAATGGTACTAGTATATTAGCGCCCATGTGCAAAGTGCGATCATCAGCGCCACCGCAACCAATACCACACGCACCAACTAATTGTCCTTGCTCTGTAGCACTAATAAACCATTCATTTGCATCAGCCCCATTTGGAAATGGCGCGGCTAATTGAGTTACAACCCAAGCACCATTGGTTGCCGTGGGAGCAAAAGCATTCGCTAATTGTCCTTGGCTACAACCAACACCAAAACCTTCGGTCCAAAAAACCTGAGATTTTGAATCAAGCGCAAGCAAGGTAAAAAGTACGATAAGCGAGTAGATAATTTTCTTCATATTTTAGTTTACTCTAAAGAATTGATAATTACATTATTAAACCTATAAGTATTATACGTTGTTTAGTTTTTAAATTTAACCAATTTTCACTAATAATACCATATGGTTTAGTAAACAGCACATCTCAATTAGTAAACGGTAAAGGTAGTTATTTTCATAGTTATTAACAATATGTTCATAACCTTTTTAACATTTTCACCGTTTACGATTTTACCGCTATTAAAAGACTTATACGGTTATTTTGGCTCAAAGGTTTGAAGAAAAAGCTCTTTTCCGTTAAAAACCGCGTAATTACTGGAACTCAGCCACTGACCAAGATTGATATAACGGGCTTTTCCACCCTCTAGGGGCATATCTAACGTGAGGTGTCGGTGTCCAAAAATGAACAAATCCACCTCATTTTCTTTCAAATGTTGTTTACTGAAGAGGTATAGCCACTCATTTTCCTCCCCTAAAAAGATCTCGTCGGAGCTTCCCGTAGCTACCCTACTTTTAATACTTGCCATACGGGCAAGGGCAAAACCTAAGTTTGGATGAAGGCGTGCGTAAAGCCATTGACACATTTTACTTCGAAAAATTGATTTTAGGAATTTATACTTTTTATCTCCGGGGCCTAACCCATCTCCATGACCAATAAAAAATATTTTGCCGTTATATTTTCGCACAATTGGGTCGTGATAAACTGTAACGTTCAATTCTTTTGTAAAATAATCTTTCATCCAAAGATCGTGGTTGCCTGTAAAGAAATTTACTTTAATACCTGAATCGGTTAACTCGGCAATTTTTCCAAGCAAGCGCGTATATCCTTTTGGAATCACATGTTTATATTCCCACCAAAAATCAAAGATGTCTCCTACTAAATAAATTTCTTCGGCATCGGCCTTAATTGTATCAAGCCAACGTACGATCTTTTTCTCACGGGTCAAACTCATTTCATGATTAGGAATTCCTAAGTGAAAATCGGAAGCAAAATATATTTTTTTACCTGGTGTCACAGAAAATTATTCTTTATATAGTCTCTTGGTTTAACATTATGCATATTAAATGTGAATCGTATGGTATTAAAGAATCCAATATTATTCAAAGTTAAAGTTTCTTTTATATCGCTGCTATATAATAAAGGAAAAGATATTTCTACCACATCTTCCAATAGCGTTGCACTAATACCTAGATCCCATAATACTTGTTGCTTATTCATTGAGGATTTCTGTGCAGTTCCAATATCAGCAAATAACTGGAAAGGTGTTTTGGGAAGTTTTGGCGACTTTACATTAGCCGAAATTACATACGTACTACTTTGCCCAAGCGGTGTCCACACTTTAAACGCCCCATCGGCATCTACAAATTGATAAGAAGCTGGTCCGCTATATTCGGTTCTTCCAAAGAAGTTAGCATCGTATAAATAATCCTGCGAGCCATTCATTCCGCTCATACGAAAACGGTATGCGCCTTTTTGATCATCGTTACCTTGTAAAAATGTTCCTGCAAAAAAACGTAATTGAATGGCCGACTTTTTGTTTAAAGTAACGGTTTGTTTATATGTAACGCCAAGCTTGGCCATGATGCCATCTGTTTGAAAATTTGTGTTTACGCTAAACGGATCAATAACTCTTTTATTGTAGCATGAATAATTTACCGATGTGATGGCTTTATTTAATTTTACTTTAAAGTATAATGTTGTAGCAGCTACATTGCTATTCACAAACATCAATTCTTCTTTGTAAATCATGTTATAAGCCATGCTCAAGGTGTGTTTTACAGCCGTTGTTCTATTTCGGTTCTTGAATTCAAAATTGAGGTTTGGTTTTATTTTGAGGTAATTTAAAATATAATCACTTTCTCCTGTTGCAAAATTTTGAATAGAGAAAAATTCATCGGCAAAACTTTTAGCGTATACCCCTGCTGTGATCTTTGCAAAAGCATGTTTAGGATAAAAATTAAAATTAGTTTCAGCGAAACCAGTAAAAGTTTTGCTTCTAAAACCATACATAGGTGCTAAACTAATATCCACTTTTTTATCAAAAAAACTATAATTGTGCAAACAAATACCTGCCATAAATCCATTGTACAAATTAAATCCAAGGATTGGTAAATAGTTGATCTGGTTCTTTTGGGGATTGGGTAACTTAGTAAGAAAACAAAATTGTAAGGGTTTTACTTTTCTAAAAATGCCACTAGTTCGGCAGTAATTATTTTTACGATTGATATCCGGCATAAGATCTAATCCATCAATTTTAAAATAATCTACATCGCTCGGAGGAAAATCAAGACTTCGAGTAGAATCAGACCCATCGAACCATACATAGCCAACGGGCTTTCCTTCTTTATAACCATATATATTTAACGGAACGGGAGTGCCAGTTTTATTTTTTACCACTACTTCATAGCTATTATCCTTGTTACGTTTCACGCGCTTGATCTTATAATCTATTTTGGCATTTCCGGTGATCAAATACTGCGAGAACCATGAGAGATCATTTCCGCTAAAATACTGCAATGTATTTACCAGATCCTTCATTTGAGGATGTTTGAATTTATAATTCTCGTAATAAAACTGCATGGCTTTATTAAAAGCCTCATCGCCCATATGATCTCTTAAATAATCAAACACAACTGCCGTTTTGCAATAAACAATGGCACCATAGTTAAAATACGAAAGATCTTGAGAGTGTGTTTCAATTGGCTGATCGATATTTGCTTTCGCAGAAAATAAGTATGCAGCTTCCTTCTCGCGCCAATACGCCATTTTATTTATTCCTAAAAATTTTCGAGTAGAGTCAAATCCAATAAGCTCACTAATTTTATAGCTTGGGTATTTTGCGCGAACATAACTCATCTCGTAATAGGAATTAATTCCTTCATCCAATCCAGGCTGATCCCGCTCGTTACTACCCAAAATTCCGTAAAACCAATTATGGCCAACCTCATGTGCAATAGTAATATCTAACTCTAATTTTGAACTTACCGATCCAATAACAGTAATATTAGGGTATTCCATTCCTCCGCCTGCCATAATTACACCATCCACTGCCGAAACATTATTGTAAGGGTAATCTCCAACGAAGTAAGAATAAAAAATGGTAGATTCATTCACATAATCTAAAGCGTCTTTCCAATAATGGAATTGTTTATTTGTAAAATATACCCAAGTATCAACGGTCCGATTTGTATTTGGTAATTGAATTTGATCGTGCAATACATTAAAACGTTTATCGGCAAACCAAGCAAAATCGTGAACCCGGTATTGTTTAAATTTAATTGTTTTTGTTTGCGAGCTTGATGGCGGAAACGACATATCTGCTGAATTCCACTTTCCGTTTTCCATCAATTGCAACGTACGAATAACATTCTCATTCAAAAAACTCTCTTCTTCCTCATCATCTTCTCTATCACCGGTAGCAGATAATACATAATTTTTAGGAACGGTTATCGACACATCAAACGAACCAAACTCGCTGTAAAATTCTCCTTGATCGAGATATGGCATTTGATGCCAGCCTTCGGCGTCAAATACGGCAGGTTTTGGATACCACTGTGTTATATAATAAGCTTGGTTATCATGACCTAATCGCGAAAATTTAGAATCCGGAATTTTTACATAAAAAGGTGTACTGATCTTTAATGTATCCAACGAACGAAGTGGCTCATTTAATATTAATTTACAGATATCAGGATTTTCCGAGTCGTACTCTACTTTTATCTGTTTTCCATCCACCATAAAATCCAAACTATCTATGTATCCGCGTTCCTCTTTTTTTGAAAAATATAGGTCTGTCTTTTTTAATTTCAACAACTGTTTTGCCAATGCCGTTTCGTTATTTTTATACGCATTTGGCCATAGATGAAAATAAATATAGCTTATCGAATTGCTGGAATTGTTGATGTATTCCAATTCTTCAAATGCTTTTAAACTATGATCAACATCGTTCAATTTTACATCGATCTTATAATTTACTTCCTGCTGAAAATACGTTTGTTGTGAAAATACGTTTGTGTAAATAGCAAAAATCGCTACAAGAAATTTGTAGCGATCTAATTTTAACGAAAATATTTTACAGTTTCCGATCAAAAAAATTATGGCTTAACTTCCTCTTGAGGTTTTCCTGCAAGCGCTAATTCAATAGCTTTTTCTAATTCCTCACCTCTTAAATTCTTAGCAAGTATCTTTCCTTCTTTATCAATTAACACAGCAAACGGAATGCCTTGAACATTATAAAGTCTTGCTGCAGCGCATTCCCAATATTTAAGATCGCTCACTTGCGGCCAGGTAATTCCATCTTGCTGAATGGCTTCTACCCACTTGTCTTTTGTTTGATCGAGTGAAACACCATAGATCTCAAAGCCCTTATCTTTAAATTTTTTGTAAGCCTTTATAACGCTTGGCATTTCTGCTCTGCATGGCTTGCACCAACTCGCCCAAAAATCTATCAGCACCACTTTACCTCTGAATGATGAAAGCGGAAGGTCTTTTCCATTCACATCCGGCAAGTTAATTTCAGGCGCTTCGTTTCCAATTGCTAAAGCCATACTTTTGCTCACCAGTTCATGGAACATTATGATGTTTTGATTGTTAGGGAATTTTTTTATTAAATTTTTATCCAATTCAACAAAAACATCATTGTATTTCTCGGGATCTAAAGCCTGAATTGCAATAATAGAAGCAAACATGCTTGTGTTTTGCTTGATCATACTAGCTAATTTCACATTCTCCGATTCGATCATCGCCATGTAAGGCTCTTCCATAGTTTTACTTAACGAATCTCCACGCTTTGCAGCTAATTCAGGATTTGTTTGCTGTAATTTATCTAAGCCAATGCTCATAGCTGTTGATTGAAAAGCTTGAGTTAATGAATCTTTACGAACTTGTAATTTTTTTGAAAGATCGTTGTATTGCATAAATAATTTAGTCTCTGCACTGCCTTCCACTTTATATGTGTTTCCAAGATCAGCAATATTTCCAGTTACTTTTACTTTATCGGCCGAATCTAAAACCAGCATAGCAAAATTTTGCTCTGTTGTTTTTATGCGATAAAATCCGATTTTCGCACTATAGTTAGTGAAAGCAAAATCACCTTTTTCATCTACCACGGTGCTATCTACAACAACCGGTTGCTGACCGGCCAATTTCTCAAGGTAAATAGTCTCCCCTTTTGAATTTGTAAAGTTTCCTGATAATTCAAACGCGCCCTTTTTCTCTGAGTTATCACAAGCGTTGAAAGTTAAAAGTAATGCTGTGGCAATAATTAATTTTTGCATGTATTTATTTTTTATCTAATGTTTCTTTTACTAATGTATTCAATAATTTAGGGTCAGCCTTTCCTTTACTGGCTTTCATCACTTCTCCAACAAACATTCCAAGTAATCCTATTTTTCCCGATTTGTATTCAGCAATTTTTGTCGGAAATTTATCTAATACAGAATCTATAAAACCTTGCAGATCTTCTGAATTACTATTCTGAATAAGGTCTAATTTTTTAGCGATATCTTCAGCGCTTGCTGTTGAGTTTCCTATTAATTCGGGAAATAACTTTGCGGCGGCGGCTGTATTACTCACCTTTCCATCATCAATTAATGTAATGATCTCTGCAATTTTCGCCGGCTTTAATTCAAATTTTTGAATGGTGATAGCCCGGTCGTTCAACGATGAACGAATGGTTCCCATTACCCAGTTTGCAGCGCTTTTGTAGTTTTGTGTGTGCGAAACAAGCTCATTATAATACGCGGCAATTTCTTTTAATTCGGTTAATTGAAATGCATCATAATCACTTAATCCATATTCCTTTGTATAACGCTCAAACAATTGCGCCGGTAAAACAGGCATTTTGCTTTTTACAGTATCAATATAACTTTTTGTAACGTAAACCGGCTGAATGTCCGGCTCCGGAAAATAACGATAATCATTAGCGTTTTCTTTACTTCGTAAAGAGAAAGTGCTTCCGTTAACCGCATCAAAACTTCGAGTTTCAACGGCAATAACCTCGTTTTTCTCAACCAGATCAACTTGTCGTTTTATTTCAAAATCAATAGCGCGCTGAACATTTCTAAAAGAGTTCATGTTCTTTACCTCAACTTTTTTTCCAAATTCGGGAGCTCCTTTTAAACGCACAGAAATATTTGCATCGCAACGCAAACTTCCTTCTTCCATATTTCCATCGCAAATATCCAAATAGCGTACTAATTTTCGTACTTCATTTAAATAGGCATATGCTTCTTCGCCCGTGCGGAGTTCGGGCTCGGTAACTATTTCCAACAACGGAGTTCCAGCACGATTTAAATCGATGAGCGTATGAAAAGGATCTACATCATGAATACTTTTTCCCGCATCTTCTTCCATATGAATCCGCGTCAAATTCAAGCGTTTATCCTGATCCTTATCTTTATAGTTTACAAAACCCCCTGTGCAAATTGGTGTTTTATCTTGCGTAACCTGATAACCTTTTGGAAGATCGGCGTAAAAATAATTCTTTCGAGCAAATTGATTTTCTTCCCGAATATTAGCACTTACTGCTAAACCTAATTTAACGGCAAATTCAATGGCTGTTTTATTTACCATGGGCAAAGTACCCGGATGGCCTAAGGAAATAACACTAACATTCGTATTTGGCATAGCACCATACTCAGCCACATCATTGCTATACATTTTTGTTTTTGTAAGCAACTGAATATGGCATTCTAACCCAATAACCGCCTCGTATTTTTCGTATACACTCATTATGGATGCAAAGATAGTATTATTTAGGATTTTTTATTGACGTTGGACAAGTTGATCATTCACTAATTCTAGTTTAAAAGCACAAATAGTTCTTGCTGATTTTGGGCGTGCCCCCGCCGATAAAATTCAGGAGGCGGGGTCGGGCTTTCGCAACTCGCTCTTTTTATCCTTATCTTAAGAAAACACTCGGTTAAGGATAAAAAGGAGCTCAAACAATTGCTCAATCCCTCACGCGCGAGGTAAAAATAGCAATATACCATTACAAATCGTTCTATAAAATTTGCTATAAATGCAGTTTAACCCTCCCTGCTCCGTAGTAATATTTTTTGTAATAGGTCTCGTTAAGATCGTTGATCATAACCCCTTTTGAAGTACTTGCGTGCACAAATTTATTATCCTTTAAATATACACCCACATGGCTCACGTCTTTGGTTCCGGCATTAAAAAACACAAGGTCTCCTTCACGTAAATGGCTTGTTTTAATATGGTCCGCTTCCTTATAAATAAGTGAGGTATTACGCCCAACCGTAACGCCATACACTTTTTTATAAAGAGTTCCAGTAAAACAACTGCAATCAATACCATTTTTATCACAACCACCGTATTTGTAAACTGTGCCATACCAATCGCTAATAAATGAATACAATTTTTTACTACGAACTTCCTTTTCGGAAATAGATAACTTTTGTGCAACTATGGCAACTTTATTCGAAGATGTTGATTTTATGGTGATCTTATCTTCCACCGCTTTTTTATGATGACAGGACGAAATAAAAAACAATAAGGCCAACACCAAAATTCCATTTTTTGATTTAGGCATGATGTTATTTAGAACATTATTTTTCATGAGAAAAAAATGCAAATCATTAGCTTAAAGTTACCCCTAATAACTTGTTAAAAATCAAAGCTTTGATTGGAGTTATTTACATAGAGTTGTTAACAAAGAGGTGATTTGCTTGCGTAAGTTTATATTTAAAATTATCTTTAAACACTTAGGAAAATCCATGGAAGACCCGACCTTAAAGCCCACCAATGTGAAGACAAAAATACCTCTTGACACTCTAAAAAAGGCCTACCGTTTAATGTGCACTGCAAAAAGTTTAACGGAGCTTTACGAGGCTAATAAGGAGGTAACTGCAAAATATGTTCACGCCACCAGCAGAGGTCATGAGGCTATTCAAATTGCAATGGGCTTGCAATTATTACCACAAGATTTTTTGAGTGCTTATTATCGCGATGATAGCATGCTACTTTCTATAGGACTTACACCTTTTGACCTGATGTTGCAATTATTGGCAAAACGCACTGATATTTTTTCGGGAGGGCGGACCTATTATTCTCATCCGAGTTTGCGAAGAGATGACATGCCAAAGATCCCTCACCAATCGAGTGCCACAGGAATGCAAGCAATCCCAACAACAGGAATTGCCATGGGAATTCAATACAAAGAAAAGATGGCGCTCTATCCAAACTTTAACGGAAAAAACCCGGTGGCAGTTTGTTCTTTAGGAGATGCAAGTTGTACAGAAGGAGAAGTATCGGAAGCATTTCAAATGGCAGTGCTTAGAAAATTACCTATTTTATATTTAGTTCAAGATAATGAATGGGATATTAGCGCACATGCTAAAGAAATTCGCGCGCAAGATATTACCGAATTTGCCAAGGGATTTAATGGCTTAGACGTAAGAACTATTGATGGAACTGATTTTATTTTAAGTTATAATACCGTTCAAGAATGTTTGAATATCATTCGCGAAGAAAGACGACCTATGTTGATCCACGCAAAAGTTCCTTTATTGAATCATCACACAAGCGGTGTTCGCAAGGAGTGGTACCGACATGACTTAGAAGAAGCAGCGAAAAAAGATCCATTACCGCGTTTACGCAATCAATTAATTATTGGCGGCGTTGATGCCGACGAAATAAAAAAGATAGAAGAAGAAACCGCTATTTTAGTTGAAGATCACTATAAAAAAGCATTACAAGAAGAAGATCCTACTCCTGATGACTTAGAAACACATGAGTTTGCACCAACAGAAGTAACCGAAGAAAAAGGCGAACGCAAACCGGAAGGAAAACAAGCAACCGTTATGGTGGATAGCGCTTTGTTTGCTATTAGAGAATTAATGGATAAACACCCCGAATGTTTGGTGTATGGACAAGACGTGGGGGCTAGACTGGGCGGGGTTTTTAGAGAAGCTGCAACTTTAGCACAACAATTTGGCGATCATCGTGTTTTTAATACGCCAATTCAAGAAGCATTTATTGTTGGTTCAACTGTTGGCATGAGTGCCGTTGGATTAAAAGCAATTGTTGAAGTTCAGTTTGCCGATTATATTTGGCCGGGCTTAAACCAATTATTTACCGAAGTTAGTCGCAGTTGCTATTTAACCAATGGAAAATGGCCTGTGAGTATGATCTTGCGCGTGCCAATTGGTGCTTACGGAAGTGGCGGTCCTTACCATTCAAGTTCTGTAGAGAGTGTTTTAGCAAATATTCGCGGAATCAAAATAGCGTATCCAAGTACAGGCGCAGATCTTAAAGGTTTAATGAAAGCGGCGTATTATGATCCAAATCCTGTTGTGATGTTAGAACACAAAGGATTATACTGGAGTAAAATAAAAGGAACTGAAGATGCAAAAACCATTGAACCAGATGAAGATTATATTATTCCCTTTGGTAAAGCACGAATGGTGCAGGAAGCAAATGAAGAGTTAGTTTCAAAAGGAAAAACATTAAGCATTATAACTTACGGCATGGGTGTATATTGGGCAAAAGAAGCCGCTAAGAAATTTGAAGGTCAAATTGAAATTGTTGATTTAAGAACCATAATGCCTTTGGACGAAGAAGCCATTTTTACAAGTGCCCGTAAACATAGCAAAGTAATTGTTTTAACCGAAGAGCCTTCGTTAAACGGTTTTTCGCAAGGAATTGCATCGCGCATTTCCGCAAATTGTTTTCAGAGTTTAGATGCGCCTGTAAAAGTTATTGGTTCAAAAAACTTACCTGCAATTCCTTTGAATTCCATTTTGGAAAAAACCATGTTGCCTAATCCCGAAAAAGTTGAGCAAGCCATTGCTGAGCTTTTAGCGTATTAATCTGTTTAATATATAGGGATACTGCCTTATTCCAGTTTACTCACACCAACTTTAGAACTTATTATTTGAGAGATAATCTTCTTGAGTTTTTACAAAAAAAATGCCGGCATTTCTACCAGCATTTTTATAAATTTTAAACTTTATTATGCGTCAATTTTCGCGTATTTTGCGTTCTTCTCAATAAACTCTCTGCGCGGTGGAACTTCATCACCCATTAACATACTAAACACGCGATCTGCTTCTGCAGCGCTGTCGATATTAACTTGGCGTAATGTGCGCGTTGTTGGATCCAAAGTTGTTTCCCATAACTGAATAGCGTTCATCTCACCTAAACCTTTGTAACGTTGCACATTCACTGAATCGGTTTTTTCCCCGCCCATTTCCTTCATAGCAATATCACGTTGCTCTTCATTCCAGCAATACCGCTGATCTTTACCTTTTTTTACCAAATATAAAGGAGGTGAAGCAATGTACACATGTCCTTTTTCTACCAGCTCTTTCATGTGGCGGAAGAAGAATGTTAAGATCAATGTTGTAATATGCGAACCATCCACATCGGCATCACACATGATAACGATCTTATGATAACGCAGTTTTTCAAGATTCAAAGCACGGTCATCTTCTTTAGTACCACGAAAAACACCTAGAGCAGTAAATATATTTTTGATCTCTTCGTTCTCGTAAATTTTATACTCAAGGGCTTTCTCTACATTCAAAATTTTTCCACGCAAAGGCAAAATAGCTTGAAATTCGCGGTTACGCCCTTGCTTGGCCGTTCCGCCCGCCGAATCACCCTCAACTAAAAATAATTCGCAAGCATCCGGATCGCCACTGGCGCAATCGGCTAATTTACCTGGTAAACCTGAACCCGACATCACACTTTTACGTTGCACCATTTCGCGGGCTTTGCGTGCGGCATGACGCGCGGTAGCTGCTAAAATAACTTTATCTACAATAGTACGTGCTTGCTTTGGATTTTCTTCCAAATAATTTGAAAGAGCTTCGCTTATGGCTGTATCAACTGCTCCAATAGCTTCAGAGTTCCCTAATTTTGCTTTGGTTTGTCCTTCAAATTGCGGTTCGGCAACTTTTACAGAGATAATTGCGGTTAATCCTTCACGGAAGTCATCACCACTAATCTCGAATTTTACTTTTTGTAATAAGCCATTTTTATCAGCGTAATTTTTTAATGTACGTGTTAATCCTCTTCTGAAACCTTGAAGATGCGTTCCTCCTTCGTGAGTATTGATATTATTCACATAACTCTGAATACTTTCGGCAAATGATGTATTGTATATCATTGCAACTTCCACAGGAATAACACCAGAGTTATTCTCAATATAGATCGGTTCTTCAATTAATTTTTCTTTAGCACCATCAATGTACATCACAAATTCGCGCAAACCTCCTTGGCTATAAAATTCTTCGGTAATGGAATTGCCAGTTTCGTCCTTATGACGATCATCTATTAAGACTATACGAATTCCTTTATTTAAAAATGACAACTCACGCATTCGGTTGGCGATCGTTGTATAATTAAATTCACTTGCCTGCAAAATACTAAGGTCTGGCGTGAACGTAACAATTGTTCCGCGTATAGTTGTTTCACCAACTTCTTTTGCAGGATATAATGGTTTTCCTTTGCTAAATTCTTGTTTAGTTATCTTTCCTTCGCGGTGAACTTCAGCAACTAAAAGATCTGATAATGCATTTACACAACTTACACCAACACCATGCAATCCACCTGAAACTTTGTAAGTATCCTTATCAAATTTCCCTCCGGCGTGTAAAACGGTCATAACAACTTCCAATGCACTCACACCCAATTTAGGATGTATGCCTGTAGGTATACCGCGACCATCATCTTGAACACGAACAGAATTGCCCTCTAAAATGGTAACTGTGATGTTTTTACAGAAGCCTGCCATGGCCTCATCAATGGAATTATCCACAACCTCGTAAACGAGATGATGCAATCCTTTAATACCAATATCGCCAATATACATGGCAGGTCTCTTTCTTACTGCTTCTAAACCCTCTAAAATCTGGATATTATCCGCACCGTAATCCTTTTTATCTGTTGTAGTTTCTGACATAAATTCCGTCTTTTTTTATCTTTTGTTTATCCTTTAAATATACCGATTTTTTACCGTTTTTTAGGTCACTTTTTAGCCAAATTTTACTAACAAAATATTAGAGCTTGTTTAAAATTTATATACTAGTTTTGTTATAAAGTATTTTTATTGGAAATTAAAGTTTTTAGCTTGCTTTTTACCTATGATCTGGCACATTACCCGATACCTCGTTTCATTCGCTATACCATCGTTTTATAAAAAAATTGAAGGCAAAAACGTGCATAAGTTTCAGATAAAAGGTCCTGTTATCATAGCCATGAATCATCCGAATGCTTTTATGGACCCCGTTTGTATCACATGGTTGTCTTATCCTACAAGGGCAAAATACTTGGCGCGCGGCGATGCATTTAAACCGGGAATTGCCAGTTTTCTATTGAGTGAATTAGGTGTTGTGCCCATTTTTAGGATGAGCGATGGAGGAAAAGAAGGACTTCAAAAGAACGATGAATCCTATAGAGTTGTGAATAAACTCCTTAAAAAAAACGAGAAGATCATCGTTTTTGCAGAGGGTTTGTGTATACAAGAAAGACGTTTAAGACCCTTGAAAAAGGGAGTGGCCCGGATGGTATTTGGCGCTTATGAGCACTTGAATAACAAAGACCTGATCGTAGTTCCGGTTGGCTTAAATTATTCGGCTCCATCAAAAATCCGCAGCAAATTATTTTACAACGTGGGAAACCCAATAAGGATAAGCGATCTGGCGAGTACATATAAAGAAAATCCGGCTCGAACTCAGAAACTATTTCTCGAATTACTCGAATCGCGTATGCGTGAATTGGTAACGCATATCAAAAATAAAGAGAATGATGTATTGGTTGTAGAGCTGGAAGGAATGGTGATGAAAGACTGGTTAAAACGCAAAAACCTTAAAAACACGCTTGAGAATGAATTTGAGGTCACAAGCCATCTTACGGAGCTTATAAACAATTTGGACGAACTGGAACCCGAAAAAACGGCCATTTTGAGGCAAAACTCACACGATTACCATTCCCTTTTGCGAAAAAATAAGCTCCGCGACTGGATAATAGACCCTTTGAATCGTAAAAAAATAAGCTATAACAACCTCATTTTCAGGTATACTTTAACCCTTTTGGGACTGTCCGTTTACGCCCTTGGCTGGATAGCTGCTTATTTGCCCTATAAATTAAGCATAATGGCCACCAAAAAAGTTGTAAAACGAAATAAAGAATTCTACGCTTCCATGGCTCTTGGCTTTGGTGCATTTATTTTCATTTTCAACTTTCTTGCATGGTTCTTTTTGATCTATGCTTTCTCGCCCAATGTAATTTGCCCTTTGGTAAGCTTAGTTGTTTTAATGCTAGCCGCTCGCTTTGCATTGTTGTTTCATTTTTTCATGCTTAAAACAAATGGCATTGCAAGGGCGTTAAAAAACCCACACTTGTATAAAACCTTAAGCGAGAAAAGGCTTGAGGTATATGCAGTTGTAAATGGTCTAGACCCGGATTAAACTTTATCTTATATCTTTGTTACGTCTTTTTGGATACAACTTGGTTGGGTTTTTCGTTATAATTGTCATATTATCATTTCAAAATTCGCCTCGTTTCACTCAAAAATCAGCTGCAACAAATTAATAATCTAAAATTTAAGCCGGGTCTTAACAAATTTTTAGTTTTAAATTTTTAACTGGCATGCTATTTGGTGATTATAAAATGTAAATTGTAATTAAAATGAAAGCAAAAAAAAACATAAAATTATTTTCAGCGGCGGTGGGGATACTTTTTGTTTTATGCTCGGCCGGATATAAATTTAGCAGAACCGAAACCATTGAACAACAAATTTCTGTTTCAGGTTCAACCGAAAATTTACCTTATAAACCCAACACCGCTTTTAAAGAAGGGGAGGTCCTTACCTATCGTTTGCATTACGGCGCTTTAAATGCGGGTATTGCGGTGCTTGAAGTGAAGCCACAATTATTGGATGTAAGCGGACGAAAGGTGATGCACATTGTTGCGAATGGTTATACCAATGGCGCTGCCGATTGGTTCTTTAAAGTTCGCGATCGTTACGAAACTTATATGGACAAAGATGCGATGGTACCTTGGTTATTTGTGCGCCGTGTAGATGAAGGTGGATTTAAATTCAGTCAGGATTATGCTTTTAATCACTACACTAAAAAAGTAGATATTGGTAATGGCGAAAAGTTTGACGTTCCGGTAGGAATTCAGGATATGGTAAGCGCTTTTTACACTGCACGTAGTTTGGATCTTAGTAATGCAAAGCCTGGTGATCTTTTTTCGTTGAATAGTTTTGTAGATAAAGAAATTTGGCCAGTGAAAATTAAATTCATTGGAAGAGAAACCATAAAAACAGATATTGGCAAATATAAATGCTTACGCTTTAGACCGATCGTACAAAAAGGCCGCGTGTTTAAACACGAAGAAGATCTTAATGTTTGGATTAGCGATGATAAGAACCATATTCCAATGCGCGTTCAAGCAAACATTATCATCGGGAGTGTTAAAATGGATATCACCAGCGCTAAAAATTTAGCGAATCAAACAGGTGAAGTAAATTAAAGGGTAATTAGTCGAACCTCAAAAAGTATTTTTATTATTTGGGCGCCGGGCGCGCCTGCCTGCCGGTAGGCAGGCTTTCACTTCAAGCTTGCTTGTACTTTGCTATGTTTGTCGCACTGCTGGGTCTCCGCTTAAAAAGCGCAGCCTCCTCGTAGCGTAAACATAACGCAAAGTACAAGCAAGGCTTTCCGCTTCTCCCGATAGCTATCGGGACACTGGCGCGGCCTTATGGTTAAGCTTTCGGTAAAAAATATCAGTTTTCAGTGAGGTATTAAAAATTTCACGGAGATAAACCGACATGGTTTTCACTAGATCCTATAAGAAAAATTGACTTAAGAATTTTTGAGTTATAACAGATCTGTTTGCAGAAGATTTTTTTTTCTTGCAAAACAAATTAAGCTTGACTTTTCTTCATGAATACAGCGCACAAAAACGCACATGGAAAAGAGATCACCAATAATGAGAACATTTTCATGGTTGATGCTTTGAACGGAGATAATTCTGATATCATCATTTCAATTGCTTTATCGTAACCAACTTTTTTTGCTTGCGGATCTTTTTCAAGATATGTTAAGAACTCAGGGCCGTGATAATAGGCTTTGTATAATTCGATACTGTTTTTAAACTCTATATAATTGTACACAAATAATATCAATATAGAGAACATAGCAATTTGCAAACCCACTCTACCTGCTTGTTTGCCTCCAATAAAACCTCCCTTATCTGTATCTCTTACCCACTTAACTCCAAAAATGATGAATGGAATAATACCCAATATGGTAAACGAATGAGCCCATCTATAAGCCGGATCAAAGGTATGCCCACCCTGCCAAATAAAAAGTTTAACAATAATAACGATAGCGGAATAAATTGCCGCGAGAAGAAGTGCTTTTTTACTCATTTTTTTATTATCCGTTCATACTAATAAGGAATTCCTCGTTGCTTTGTGTGCGACGCAACCTGTCTAATAAAAATTCCATAGCTTCCTGCGGATTCATATCTCCTAAGTGTTTACGCAATATCCACATGCGTGTGAGCATGTCTTTTTCTAATAAAAGATCGTCGCGACGAGTTGAAGATGCAATAAGATCGATAGCAGGATAAATACGGCGATTAGATAATTTACGATCTAACTGCAACTCCATGTTACCTGTTCCTTTAAATTCTTCAAAGATCACCTCGTCCATTTTACTTCCCGTTTCGGTAAGAGCTGTAGCAATGATGGTTAATGATCCACCATTCTCAATTTTACGAGCAGCTCCAAAAAATCTTTTTGGTTTATGTAAAGCGTTTGCATCTACACCACCCGATAATACTTTACCGCTAGCCGGTGAAACTGTATTGTAAGCACGCGCTAAACGTGTAATACTATCCAATAAAATAACAACATCATGCCCACACTCAACCATACGTTTTGCTTTTTCCAAAACTATGTTCGCAAGCTTCACATGCTTATCAGCAGGCTCATCAAAGGTTGACGAAACAACTTCAGCTTTTACACTGCGTGCCATATCGGTAACCTCTTCCGGACGTTCATCGATCAATAAAATGATCAAATAAATTTCGGGATGATTGTAAGCGATGGCATTTGCAATATCTTTTAAGAGAACTGTTTTACCTGTTTTTGGCTGCGCTACAATTAAACCCCGTTGCCCTTTTCCAATTGGGGCAAACATATCCATCACACGCACACTCATGTTTTCTTGTGGGTGCCCGGTTAATTTAATTTTTTCGTTAGGAAATAATGGCGTTAAATATTCGAACATCACGCGATCACGAACAAAGCCAGGTTCGCGCCCATTAATTTCCTCAACTTTAATTAACGGGAAATATTTTTCACCTTCTTTTGGTGGGCGCACCCCGCCGGTTACAACATCTCCGGTACGTAAACCAAATAATTTAATTTGCGATTGAGAAACATAAACATCATCGGGTGAATTATGGTAGTTATAATCAGAACTGCGTAAAAACCCATAACCATCAGGCATGATCTCAAGAACACCTGTAGCAAAAACAATATTATCAAAATTGTAATATACTTTATCAACCTTTTTTTGTTCTTCAGTTTGCGCCCCTTGTTCATTCATTGAATGCGATTCGTTTGAATGCGATTCGTTTGAATTCGCGTCATTTGAGTTCGAATCATTTGAGTTTTCGTCATTTGAATTCGCATCATTATTGGAACCTGATTCATTTACAGGCGCAACGGTTTCTGTTTTTTCCTCAACGGGTTGAATAACTTCTTCAACTACTTCTTCATTTGTAGTTTCCTGAACAAAGTCCTCCCTCATGGGATCAAGTTTTACGATCTTACGTGGACGTTTCTCTTTTTTTCCGGGATCTTTATCCGATCTTGGATTAGGTTTTTTATCTGCCATAGTTTTTTTTAATATTCAGTATATGTTAGGGTCTTAATATAATTAATGGAGTTCTGCTCAAAGTGATTCCTTCAAACATAATTAAGCGATTATTGTAGAGATTCTGTTAATGATTTTTGGATTGATTGTTATTTACCGGAAAAGGCAAATAGTGAATTATAATACAATGATACTGAAAATTTCCTTCAAACAAAACATTTTAACCAAAAAAACAGGGTTTTTCCCTGTTTCTAGTTTATAGCCTCCTAGTCCCTTTCGTCAATTATTTGATCGGGCTTAAATAGTTTAGTGTCAAAAATAAATGCTTTATCATCTACAGGCAAATTAGGTTTTAAGCCTTTAATATCATACACATTCGTGCTTTGATCCTTCATCATTATCTTCATTTGAACCACCTGTTTTTTTGTTTTATCAACATAGATCTTAATTGAATGGTACTTTTTCTTTCCCTGATCAACTGTAGGATAAAGGTCGATAGCATGACAAACTACTGCTCCAACTTTTTCTTCGGCTATATATTTATACTTAAAGCCTGATTCATAAATTGTAAATATCTTACTTGGATTCAACTGATCATTATTTGTAGCGTCGAAAGTTTTGATAGTTACTTCTTTTGCATCTTTATTATGATTCCAAATCGTTTTTCCATCGCACATGATCGTATTACCCGGAATATCCAACTTGAACATTAGCCCTTTAGTTACCACTTTACCGGTTTGTTTCTCGATCTGCTTTTTATCCTTATTAAACATGGTTAAAACAAAATCAGTTGTAATGGTTTTATATGATTTGGTGGTTTTACTCAAATCGTCCAAAATAGCTTTAGCTTTTATATCCTGATCCTGCGCATTCACATTCAACAGCACTAATGAGCTCAATATGATCAAAAAATTCTTCATGGTACTTTTACTCCCTCTAGTTCAAATTCGGTGCCAATTTAGGCATCAATTCTCATAAAATTTCTAAAATAATTACTTATTTCTTAATTTTTGTAAAATTTCTTCCAACTGAGCCATATCCTTTACCAGCACTTCGCGAGCTTTTGAACCTTCAAAAGGACCAATAAATCCGGCTGCTTCCAATTGATCAACAATACGACCAGCACGATTATAGCCAAGTTTTAATTTACGTTGAAGGAAAGACGCACTGCCTTGTTGAAACTGAACAACTAATTTAGCAGCATCGTCAAACATTTTATCACGTTCGCTTAGATCCACTTCACCAACTCCACCCTCACCTTCAGGGCCAACATACTCTGGTAACAAAAATGCAGTAGGATAAGCGCGTTGAGAACCTATGAATTCAGTTATTCTTTCTACTTCAGGAGTATCAACAAATGCACATTGAATACGAATAAGGTCATTTCCTGTACTCAATAACATATCACCTCTTCCAATTAATTGTTCTGCTCCACCCGAATCTAAAATAGTACGTGAGTCAATTTTACTTGTTACTCTAAATGCAATACGAGCCGGGAAGTTAGCCTTAATTGTGCCGGTAATAATATTTACTGAAGGACGTTGCGTAGCAATAATTAAATGAATTCCAATGGCGCGAGCAAGTTGTGCTAAACGAGCAATTGGTGTTTCCACTTCCTTACCGGCTGTCATAATTAGATCAGCAAATTCATCTACAACTAATATAATATAAGGCAAGTATTTATGTCCGTTTTCAGGATTTAATTTACGGTTGATGAACTTAGTATTATACTCCTTAATATTTCTTACTTGTGCATCTTGTAAAAGTGCATAACGGTTATCCATTTCAATACACAAAGAATTAAGTGTATGAATTACTTTGGTATTATCGGTAATGATGGCATCTTCAGCGTTAGGAAGTTTTGCTAAGAAATGGCGTTCAATTTTATTGAATAAAGTTAGTTCTACTTTTTTAGGATCAACCAACACAAATTTAATTTGCGCAGGATGCTTTTTATAAAGAAGAGAAACTAAAATTGCATTCAAACCAACTGATTTACCTTGCCCTGTTGCACCCGCCATTAATAGGTGAGGCATTTTTGCAAGATCGGCAATAAAGATCTCGTTACTAATGGTTTTTCCTAAAGCAATCGGCAATTCATAATTAGAATTATTGAATTTTTCGGAGGCCAAAATATTACGCATTGGAACCATTTCCGGTGTTTGGTTTGGAACTTCGATACCGATAGTTCCTTTGCCGGGAATTGGCGCGATGATACGGATACCTAAAGCCGCTAAACTTAAAGCGATATCATCTTCCAGGTTTTTAATTTTTGAAATCCGCACACCGGCTGCAGGAACAATTTCGTATAAGGTTACAGTTGGGCCAACCGTAGCCATTATTTTATCGATCTCAATCCCATAATTTTTTAGTGTGTTGATGATCCGATCTTTATTGGCAACTAATTCTTCTTGGTTTACTTTACCCTGCCCGGTTCCATAATCATTTAAAAGATCGAACTCCGGAAATTTATAAGATCCGAGATCTAAAGTAGGATCATACTCACCAAATTGCTCAACTAAAGATGCTGCTTTATTTTCTTCCTCCGTAATTACAGGCTCTTCAACAGTTGCTTTTACTTCAAATTCTGCTTCGCCTTTTTTTGGTTCATCTTTTACAACTTCAGCGTCGGTATTTAATAAGAGTTCTTTTATTTCTTCGCGAGCGTGTTTATCCAATTGCGAATCAATAATAGCGAGTTCCACTTTTTCATGAACATTTAATGGTGGCTCATCAGTTGCCGGCTTTACTTCAAATGTATGTAAGCGTTCGGCTTCTTCTTTACTCAATCGAGCTGCTTCTAAATCTACCACAGTTTCAGCAACCGGTTTTACTTCGGCCATTTCATTTTCAATAGTTTCGTTTTCGCTGAGATCAGGTTTTGGCAATTTGAATGAAAGGTTTACTACAAGAACTAAAAAGGTTAGCATTGAAAATCCTAACATTACTAATAATCCTGCGCCGCCTAAAACATTTATAATTTGCTCATTGATGTAATAACCGTAACCGCCACCAATAAAATTCAATTGATCTTGAAAAATGTATGACAGAGTTAATGAAGACCAAACCATAATGAACAACCACTTTGCATTGAATGCAGAAATGTTTATGAATTTACGTTGGATCAATTTTTGAACTCCAAACACGGCTAGAACAGGTACCATAATGAAGGATGCAACGCCAAAACCTTTATAAATAAAGAAATGCGAGAACATTGCACCAAATTTACCTAACCAATTTTGAACCTTTACTTCTTTACTAAAAAACTCGCTCAAAGGTGCCATTACTTTATCATGATCAACTTCATGTGTAAAGAAGTACGACACAAATGCAACAGCGAAATATGCCGAGAATAATATAAGTACAAGACCAATGATCTTTTGAGTTTGCTCAGTATTGTAAATTGTAAGCATCTGTTCCCAACGCTCTTTGATACTTACTTTCGGAGAAACTTTTTCTGCAACGGGTTCAGTTTCCTTTACAGATCCTTTTCCGCCAGCAGATGACTTTTCTTTCCCTGCCTTGCCGCTAATTAGGTTCTCAGCCTTGGCTTTATTCTTTTTTTGCTTAGGCTTTTTAACCTCATCCCGTTCGTTATCAGGGTCAAAATCTTCAATTTCTTGTCCGTCTACTGTATCTTCAACAAACGTAGTTTCGAGAATAGGTGTTTCTCTGAATTTATTTTTCTTTACAGTGCTCATTTAGCTACTAAATATAGGGGAATGGTTATTTTACACGATTTTAAAGCAAAAATGTTGTTAACTAGGGGGTGTTGAATACATATAGGCTGCTTTTTGCCATGGACTAGCCCGCCAGCATGGGCGCTGAATTATTTTAAAGCCGCCCTACTAATTTTAACCGCAAAGAGGGTAAGGTTCAAGATTTTTTTAATACTAACTGTGTACCTAATTTAAGAATGTAAAGCGCCTGCGGCTTGCACAAAGAGTATTGATGCCTAAGCGATTCGCTCAAGGGTGATGTTAAGATAAACTGGAATCCCCTTCCTGAGAGCCTATACTAAGTTTGCCGAAGTAGGGTGGATTCTGCGCAAGCAGAAGAATGGGGGGATTAACTAGTCGAACCTCAAAAAGTATTTTTATTATTTGGTCGCCTTATCGGGCTATCACTTCAAGCTTGTTTGTCCTTTGCTATGTTTGTCGCACTGCGGGGTC
>JAWXAS010000019.1:0-3903 GCA_034439635.1 Bacteroidota bacterium
CGCTTTCCTTTTTCTTGATTTTGAAAATCAAGTTCTTTATTCGCCGCCGCTAATTCTGTTATATCCTTATCAATAGTTGCAATACCGATTACTTTTCCTTTTTCATCTTTAACAGGTGAGAGATGAATTGAAAGATCAATAACCACGCCATCCTTTCTTATGCCTTTAGTTATGTGACGAGGGATAACGTGCCCTTCACTTATCCGCCTTGATAACTCGTGACGACTATTCTGTTCATTAAGTGGGGTAAGAATATTAACATGCTTACCAATTATCTCCGTGTCTTTATACCCATAAATTTTTTCTGAACCGCGATTCCAGGACGTAATGATTCCCTCAAGTGTTTTTACTTTTATGGCCAGATCTGATGACTCAATAATTTGCGAGGAAAGGATTCCTTTCTTTTCATATTCAACAAGTTGGTCGAAATCTTCTTTTTGTGTGGTTTTTGTTGACATCGAGTTTACATTATTGAATTTCCGATTTCTTCAATAGGGCTTCTCTTTTTATCCTTTAATGCTTTAAAATGAGAAGGCGAAAGGCCGGTAATTTTTTTAAATTGATTTGACAAATGTGCTACACTACTGTAATTCATTTTCCAGGCAATTTCCGAAATAGTAAGTTCGTCGTAAATGATTAATTCCTTTATGCGTTCAATTTTATGAACAATAATAAACTGTTGTATGGTAATTCCCTTCACTTCCGAAAAAATATTAGAGAGGTATGTATAATCGTGCTGTAATTTTTCGCTAATAAAATCCGAATAATTTACTTTAGGCACTTCATCAGAATAATGAACCATATCGATAATCACGTTCTTAATCTTCTCAATTAATACCGCTTTCTTATTGTCCATTAATTCGAGTCCCGATATTTTCAATGCGGTATCTAATTCCTTTAATCCTTTTTCAGAAAGATCTTCCATAATATCTACTTCCCCCAAATCAACTACAACAAAATGTAGTCCAAGGTTTTTTAGAACTTCTTTCACTACCATTTTGCAGCGAATGCTAACCATATATTTAATGTAGAGTTTCAAATTTATTTTAAACGTTTAATTAATTTAATTTTCGTAACCACTTTTTATAACTGTAGAGAGCATTTTAAACTTTTCAAGGGCGCTTGGTAAATATTCCAGAATCTCAACAACAATGTGTGATTTAAATTTTTCTAACTCCTTTGTATCATTGTTGTTTTGCATTTAAATTATTGATTTTTTAAATGAGTATTAATAAATAACACAATACATCTTTCAACTGTTTGTTAAAATTCATTATATATAAAGATAGCAGTATTAAGCCTTGTTTGGGTTATATTAAAATTGCTAACTGTTATATAAATCACACTTTTAGATTCAGTAAAAAGAATAAAAAAAACGCTAAGTACCTAACAGTGAGCGCTTATCAAATAAACCGTGCTTACTTCATCATGTGCAACGTTATGAGCACCACTGTTCCTAGGGTTACAAAGGTTAAAAGGAATATGGCCATAAATTTTGAAACGCCAAATTCTCTTACAATTAACATAATTGGTTCGGTAATAATTAAATTAACAAGTTTTGTTATCTTTCTCCATGCACCCTGGCCTTTTATAACATAGTCTTTTGCTCCACTACGAAACGATTCAATAGCTAATGCAACATCTTCATTATAAGAAAGCATTATAACCTCAGTTTCCGGGTTAATTTCTTTAATGCATTTAAGTGTATCTAAACCATTTTTGCCTTCCATAAAATAATCGAGGATAACAATTTGAGTTTCTTTATCCACTTTTTTTAAACAACTTTCGCCGTCATTAAATGTTGTTATATTCAAACTAACCCCAAATCTGTTTTGAAGATAATTACGAAGATCTGCTACCAATAATTTATTATCGTCAACGATAAATAAATTCATTCCTTGAGTTGCCATATACTTTGTTTTTAGAGGTGATCAATAATTGCTCACCTTACAAATTTGATGATAATAAAAAGTGGAATTGTTGTATGGATGTGGGTAATGTTTATACATATCACATGTTTTAAAAAAGAAGTATACTCCAGAAATAGGTTAAAGGTGGTAGGTGTGTATTTTTTATTTGGGCGCTAGCCTGGCAGCAGAAAATCAAAAAAATAAACTTCACTAGTCAGTTCTCGATACTCCCGATAGCTATCGGGATTTGTAAGAGGCGGGCAAAATTACTCGAACAGAAAACTGCTGGCACCTTGAGCCTGCCTGTCGGTTAGGCAGGGAGTGGAAGGGCTTCTGGATAAGTGGCCGAGGAAATCTTTTTACTCGAAATGACATTAGGTTTAAAAAATCTAAGAAGTCAACAAAGTACACTCTGCCGTTTTATTTCCGTAATGACGTAGTTTTCTTGCATCCGATTTGTTCATGTTTCAATACATAAGCACTCACAGCTTTAACATAATTTGCCATAGGTGATCGTGCGGCCTCAATACGCCTGGTGATTTTGAATTTAATACTATAATTCTGACCGCCTCCATATCAAAGTGCTTCTTCGGGGATTTGGAATAAAATTCATTGTATTTTTGAATTCTTTCAGAACAGAATAATTATATTAAGTTGTAACCAGGGTGATGGCACCGGCAGCTTTAGTCGCAATATTCAGTTTTCAACTGCGTTGGAGAATTGCTACTCATGTAAATCAAGGTTTAAAAAAGGTATTTCCGTAATACATAAATTTTTACAATAATAGTTTATGTGTTATTTATTGAGCCACTTTTAAAACAAACCTATTACAAGAACCTTTCCTAAGTACCCTTATATTGTAACTTCAAATGGAGAAGCTCAGGTTTCATTTATTCATTATCGAATCAAGTAACTAACGCCGATTTTTAAAGTTAAACTCATGCTTTTGTAATCTCTACATAGGAGGTTGCTTTCTCCCGATAATGTACTCCATGCTCCAATGCCAATAAGGCTAGCCAGTTTTAAGTGTTCGGTTAACTTCAACTTCAACCCGAAACCTATATAAGCTTCCATTGTAGTGAATCTCAAGTTATCAAAATTCACTTTGCTTTCCGGAGAATTTCTTCTTTCCATATAAGCGTTTCTTCTATTTAAACTCGCATTTGTTATCAATTTCATATTATAAAAAACAAAAAGTTGTGTTTTTTCTTCAACAGCTTCATCGCCTCCAAAATAAATATATTCATGTGTAAATTGAGCGCCCGAAAATCTTGTGTTTCTTTGTTGAATATTTGCAGCAAGTTCAAACTGGTTATTTCGTACCTTAACAATTGCGCCCGGATTATAAAACGGTCCGAAGCCATTACCACTTGAGGATCTTGATATGCTAACGCCATACTTAATTGCTGACGATTGTCCAATTCCTTTTTGAACTAGCAAAATTACTAATACTAAAATTAATATCCTGTTCCTTTTAGCGTCGATCCTATTAAGAAGTGTTACAATGTAGTTTTTCATATAACAAAGGTTGGTATACTACCTTAATAAAATGTTATAAAATTTTATAAATAAGTTACACTATTGCTTGTCAGTTAAGAGTGTTGGTTTTTTGGGTCAATACTACAGTAAACAGAAATACTGCAAGGAGGAAGTTCAAAACAAGGTTGTGGAAATAAATCCGGTGGTTCTCATCATAGAGGATTAAAGGAAAAAAGTAAGAGAGGCAATAGGTTCTAAAAAGCTTTATTAAAAGTGATAAGGCCTAAAAAACAATTCTAGGATCAATAAGTCAAAATCGCCAAAACCAAAGGTCACCAAGAAATATTCAACGAAATTTTGCCACAATGCTTTAGGGATAAAAATCACCTTCTTGTTAGTCGAACCTCAAAAAGTATTTTTTATTATTTGGGCGCCTAATCGGGCTATCACTTCAAGCTTGTTTGTCCTTTGCTATGTTTGTCGCACTGCGGGGTCTGCGCAGAAAAAGCGAAGC
>JAWXAS010000020.1:0-10540 GCA_034439635.1 Bacteroidota bacterium
AGTGCGACAAACATAGCAAAGGACAAACAAGCTTGAAGTGATAGCCCTATAAGGCGCCCAAATAATAAAAAATACTTTTTGAGGTTCGACTAATTATCAGACATTATTGCTCTCTGTGTCCTCTGTGCTCCGCCGCGGCAGACTCTGTGAGATACGAAGCATCTCTGTGGTTTCTGCCTCTCTGCTTCCTAAACCTCCACTTTTTTACTACTTTTACACTCTAATCTTGAGCCTTAATGATTACAGAAGAAAAAACAGCTAAAAGCATAAGGGTTAAAGGCGCTAACATAACTTACATGGAGGAGAATATTATCCACGTAAATTACGATAACGACCTGCTTGACCTTGAGACTATAAAGAATGTTTTTTATGCATCTCGTAAAAACTCGCCTTGGGAGGTAGCGCCTATTTATATTACAGGAGGCACTTTTACTAATCAAGATGCCGATGCGCGTAAATTTAGCAGCAGTGATGAAGTGATGAAACACTGTTTGGCCGTTGCCTTTTTATCTAAAACCATGGGCGAAAAATTATTGGCAAATTTCTTTATCAAATTTATGAAACCATCTAAGCCTACCCGATTCTTTAGTACGCCAGAAAACTGCATAGCTTGGCTTAAAGAGTTTGAAACCATTCCAAAAAAATAACCAATCATAAATTTAAAATGAGCGATTTTTCGAAACACAAATTTGGCACCAAGGCAATTCATGCTGGTGCAGAAGCCGATCCTACAACAGGAGCCATTATGACTCCTATTTATCAAACCAGTACCTATGTGCAAGAATCTCCCGGTAAAAATAAGGGTTATGGTTATGCTCGCGGAAAAAATCCAACACGCGAAGCACTGCAAAAAAATATTGCTGCTTTAGAAGATGGCAAACATTGCATTTGTTTTGCCAGTGGTATGGGCGCAACCGATGCAGTAATGAAATTATTACGCCCGGGCGATGAAGTAATTACAGGCGATGATCTTTATGGTGGAAGTTACCGCATGTTTACTAAAATTTTTGAGAACTACGGAATTAAATTTCATTTCATTAATTTAAGTAATGCAGATAACATTTCTAAATACATAAATAAAAACACAAAACTTATTTGGGCCGAAACGCCTACCAACCCTACTATGCAAATAATAGATATTGAAGCTTGCAGTAAAATTGCAAAAGCTAACCATATTATTTTGGCGGTAGATAATACATTTGCCTCGCCCTATTTGCAAAATCCTTTGGCTTTGGGTGCAGACATTGTAATGCATTCGGTAACAAAATATTTGGGCGGACATAGCGATGTTGTTATGGGTGCTTTAATAGTGAACGATACTAAATTACACGAGCAATTATATTTTATTTTAAATAGCTGTGGTGCAAACCCGGGGCCAATGGATTGTTTTTTAGTGATGCGCGGAATTAAAACCTTGCATTTGCGAATGGAAAGACATTGTTTTAACGGTAAAAAAATTGCTGAGTACTTAAAAACACATCCTAAAATTGAAAAGGTTTATTGGCCAGGCTTTACCGACCATCCTAACCATGCCATAGCCAAAAAGCAAATGCGCGATTTTGGTGGCATGATCTCCATTGTTTTAAAAGGGGCAGATGAAGCAAAAACATTTAAAATTGCCTCCTCATTTAAAGTATTTTCTTTAGCCGAAAGCTTAGGTGGCGTTGAATCGTTGATCAATCATCCGGCAACGATGACGCATGCCTCAATTCCAAAAGCCGAACGCGATAAAGCCGGTGTGGTAGATAATTTATTACGCCTAAGCGTTGGTGTGGAAGATGTAGAAGATCTGATAGATGATTTAAAGCAGGTTTTGGGGAATTGAATTTGGAGCGGGCGCCATTTATAATAAATCCGTTTCAAGATTAGTTCAATCAACAACTAATGCCGAAGTAATTGTTGAATCAACACGTTATTTTGCAGGAACAGCTTTTAGAGGTGGGTTGAATTTAGCTTTTTCGAAGCATGTATTAATTGGCACCGAATTTTACTTTAATGCTCAAATTGCAGTTAATAAAATTAATAATGGTAATGGAAACGGCTTTAGCCAAAGTTTTGCGCCATTTAATATTGGCTTCCAAGCGCCAACAGCGTTATATTTAATTTTTAGATACTAAATCAACTTAAAGCTTTTCAATCCGAACTTGTCTTTTTGCAACAACAACGGTATGTGAGGGAGATACCATTTATCTGAATGCGTATTCAAATTATACGAATACCAATTTTACTTGGACAGGACCTAATAATTTCTCCTCAAGCTCACCAAATGTTACAATAGCTCCGGCACAATTAAATCATTCTGGAACTTATATGATAACGAACAATGTAAGCGGTTGTACAGGTGAGTCAAATTCTATTTTTGTAAATATTTTTTCAATACCTCAGGTAACGCCTTTCCTAGTGAGCACACTGTGCGCAGGACACTCAGCTTCCTTTAGTACAAACACGGTCAGTAACGTTACGTATTCTTGGTCGGGTCCTAATAATTTCACAAGCAATCAGGCTTCCTTTATTATTTCGCCTTTAAGTATGGCAAGCGCAGGTGTTTATGCGTTTTATGCATCAAACAATGGTTGTCTGTCATCTGTAAATAGCTTAACCTTGAATGTTGTGCCAAAACCATGGGTAAACCTGGGCCCTGATAGTTCTTATTGTTTACCGGGACCGGCGATCACATTAACCGTAAATAGTTTTCCGTACATATTATGGCAAAATAACAGCACTGCCAATTCCTGCAATACCAATTCAATTTCCGGATTGTATTGGGTAAATGTTATAGACAGCAATGGCTGTAAGAATTCAGACAGTGTATATGTACAATACATAGAATGTGATGATTTTGTTGTACCGCAAGTATTTATTCCTAACGACGATGGGAAGAATGATTATTTTGTGATCAAAGGGCTTTATAATAAGAACATCAAGCTTAGCGTATTCAATCGTTGGGGTAATTTAGTTTATGAGAGTAAAGCGTATGATAATAGTTGGAACGGAAGTTCAAATACAGCAACACCAGGGTCCGGAAATAATAAACTTCCTCTAGGCACGTACTTTTACATCATAGAGTTCACAGATAATCCAAAAGAAGTTCTAAGAGGGTTTATTGTTCTGCAATACTAAATCAACTTAAAACTCTTCAAACGCTCCATGAACTGATCTTTTTTGCGGCGTGAAATTTCAACTTTACTGCCATCAGTCATTACCGCATAGCCTCCATCTTCTTTTAAAAAACGGATTACATGGTTCATGTTAATGAGGTTGTGATGATGCACACGAATAAAATCTTGCTCAGGCAAAAGTTCTTCGTAATGTTTTAAACTGGCGCTTACCATCAATTTGCGCTTATCGGTTAAATAAAAATAGGTATAGCTTCCATCTGCCTCACAACGTACAATATCTTTTAAATTGATGATTTCGTAAGCGTTACCGGTTGGTAAAGTTATCTTTTGATAATTATCGTCGGCTCTTTTTAATTGCTGTATCAAAAAATTAAGGTTGCCCATATCGGGTGTTTCTGACTTTCTTTTAAGAACACGCAAAACCGCATTTCTCAATTCTTCAATATCTATGGGCTTCAATAAATAATCACAAGCGCTATATTTAAAAGCACGTACGGCATGCGAATTACTTGCTGTTGCAAAAATGAGTTCAAATTTTTGATCACTCACCTGCTCTAGCAGATCAAAACCACTACCATCGGGCATGGTAATATCTAAAAAAACAAGATCCGGCTTCAATGATTTTATCAAATCAACGCCTTCGATAACATTGGTGGCACAGCCAACCACTTTTAGTTCCGGACAATTTTTTTCGATGATCTTCATAAGAACATCTCTGCTCTTTTGCTCATCTTCTATTATTAATGTTTTGATCATAGTTTATTTGTTTTAAATATACAAAATACAATTACAATATCGGCACAAACAATTCCACCGTTGTTCCGGCAGCGCTTCCATCCGCATTTACCAGGTCAATTATTTTAACACTATGCTTGCTTTGGCTTATTTCATTCAAAATACGTAAACGCTCTTCGGTTATCTTCATTCCCAGTGATTTATGCTTACTTCCAGGCATTGTTCTTTTTATTTCAGCTGCCCTTTTGCGCCCAATTCCATTATCGGTAATAGTGCAAACAATAAAATGCTCTTCGTTTTTTATTGTAATGGTTAAAAGACCTTTGTCTTTACGTGGGGTTAAACCATGTAAAATAGCATTCTCTACATAAGGCTGCAAAAGCATTGGCGGCATAATATCGTAATCTAGATCAACGTTCTCGTCAACAATAAATTTGTATTCAAACTTATCTTCAAAACGCATTTGCTCAAGCTCCAAATATAATTTTAGCGCTTCCAGATCATCCTCAATAGCTACCGTAGGCTTATCAGAGTTATTAAGTATAACACGCATGAGCTTTGCAAATTTGTTGAGATATTTAACCGCTTCATCGCTTTTACTATTAAAAATATAATGCTGAATGGAGTTCAACGAATTAAAAACAAAATGCGGATTCATTTGCGAACGCAATGCTTTCAATTCTATCTTACTTATCTCTACCTTTCGCTCATAATCCTTTTGCTGCTTGTTTTTAATATTATTTAAACGAACCTTGAATATAACGTAAACAGAGAATCCTGCAAAACCAACAACCAAAACCACAAACCACCAAGTTCGATAAAATGGTGTTAGAATAGTAAAAATAAATGTTGCAGGATCTTCGTTCCAAACACCTTCATTATTAGAACTAATTACTTTAAACGTATACGTACCAGGTGTCAAGTTAGCATATTTAGCATTATCATCTTCGCTTTGTAAACTAAAATTCTTATCATAACCTTCAAGTTTAGTTTTGTATAAAACTTTATCAGGGTCGGTTAGGCAAATTCCCCTATAGTAAATTGATATATTGTTATAGCTGTAATTTATCTCTACACCTGAAGATAAAACAGTATCAACATCTCGTAATTTATAGTTGTAAATGTTTGTTTTGTTCAATGTTTTGTTAGGTTGATAATTATTAGGCAGGTATTTTATTAATCCGCTAATAGTACCAAACCAAACCGCGCCATTGTCATCTTCAAAAACACCATTGGTATTACATTCAATGCCGGCAAAACCCTCGTTCCTTCCATACGAAGATATTTTTAGTGTTCCCGACCTTTCAAACTCAGCAACATCTAAGGCACTGATGCCTATATTGGTTCCTACCCATAAAACAGTTTTACTTTTAGCAAAACCAATAGAATAAATGATGTCTGAAATTAATCCGTCCTCACTTTTTATATATTTATATGAATTTGTTTTAAGATCTATAGCAAGCAATCCGTTTAAGGTGCCAACAAACATTGTTTTTTTTGTAGCTCTTACCGAAATATAATCGTTTTTTTCAATGCCAAGTTTCTTTCCAACATCTTCAATACTTGCTCCCTTTATTTTATATAAGCCTGCTTGATATGCCGAGATCCATTTATAGCCTTCATTGTCCTCGCAAATATCGGTAACATTAAAATCCTCAGAATTTGTTGGAAGCTTGATGAAATTTGTATCCATGCGCCCTGAAGGATCAAAAGAAAAAGTGGCGATTCCGTTTATTCCTCCAAGCCAATTCACGTTTTCCTTATCACAAAATAATTTATAATACGGAGGTCTGATGCGCTTTGATATAGGAACTTTAGTAAACCGCTCATTCTTGAATTCAACAACGCCTCCATCAGTTTCAAAGAAAACTCGTCCGTTTTTGTCTACACAACCGCTTCTACTCACATTACTTGGCAATCCTTCCGAAATTCCATACCTCTTAAAATACCCTTGAGAATACTTGTAAACGCCATTGTTCTCACTACACACAAAAAGGTCCTTATCTTTTTGAAAGATCTCAAAAATAAATGCGTTACCCGGACCACTTATCTTATCAAAAGATGAAAAAGAATTATCTCTGTAACGATAAATACCACTATGTGTACCCAACCACATATTTCCTTCCATGTCTTTAAGTATACAACGAATGATATTTGAGTTATTGTCAAAAGAAATATTGTAATAATTAAATTCTTTTCCATCGAATTTAATAAGCCCTGTTTGCGAGCCGATCCATAAACTATTATCGCTTTGGTATAAAAGGCACCTTACATTATTGTCAATTAAACCATTCTCCACAAAATACGTAAGCACTTTGCCCGTTTTTAGATCATAAAAACTCAAACCATTCAAAGTTCCTAATGCCAATGTTCCTTTGTTTTCACTAACCGCTATGCAATTGATGTTATTATTCGAGATGCCGTTTTTTACTGTTATAAGTTGCGGCTTTCCTTGATCAAGTTTGAGTAGACCTTTATTTGTTGCGCAATAGATCCGTTTATCCACTACTAAAATATCATGTATCTCTAAGTTGTTAGCGCCTGCTATTTTTGTAATGCTTTGGTCCTTCATCAAAAACAATCCAGATGCAGTGCCTAATAAAACATCACCATTTTCATCCGCTTTTAAGCAAAGAATATTGGTGCCGGGAGCCAAACCGGTTATATTTTCTTTACTCACTTTACTATTTACAACAATAGAGAGTCCCTTTTTTGTAGCAACAATGATCCTTCCTTTTTTATCCTCACAAAAGCCATTCACGTAATTATCGGCGAGCCCTATTTTAGAATTAATATTAGTAAATTGTTTGCCGTCAAATCTGCTTAATCCGTTATATCCACCAGTGTACAAAAATCCCTTGCTGTCTTGAAAAATGGCATAAACCTGCACAAATGGCATACCATTTTCGGCACTATAATTTTTAAAGTAATATTGTTGCGAGAACGCGCAGACGCTAAAAAGTAGCGAAATGGTAATAGAAAGACGTAATATCCTGACTGACATACTTGCTCTAAATATAAGCGATTGTAAGATAAGTATAATATTTGCTATTATAAGTGGTAGAAACCGCTTTATAAGTGTAGAAATTAGCAACATATCTTAACAATTTTGTTGATTTCATCAAAATCGTTTATCGTCAAAAATTGCTACATTTATAGGCTAAAATAAAAAAATCATCACATGTTCGATCTTCTCAAGAAATTATTTGGTACTAAGAGTGAAAAAGATATAAAAGGACTTCAATCAAGAGTAGACGCTATTAACGAAATTTTTAATGGGCTTTCAGGTGTTAGCGATGATCAGTTACGTTCAAAATCTCACGATCTTAAATTAAAACTAAAAGCATCGGTTAAAACTGAGACTGATGATGTATTGACCATTAAGGCCAAGATCGAATCTAATCCTGACATGGATGTGAACGAGAAGGAAGATCTTTACAAGGAAATTGATGAGATAGAGAAAGAGATCACTAAGAAACTGGAAGATGCTTTAAACGATGTTTTAGAAGAAGCTTTTGCTGTTTTAAAAGAGACTGCTCGACGTTTTAAAGACAATAAACAATTGGTTGTTACGGGCAACGATTTTGACACCAACCTTTCAAAAACACACAAAAATGTTGAAATAGCCAATGGCAAAGCAACATGGAAAAATACTTGGATGGCTGCCGGAAACGAGATCACTTGGGATATGGTGCATTATGATGTGCAGTTGATTGGTGGTATGGTATTGCATCAAGGAAAAATATCGGAAATGGCTACCGGTGAAGGAAAAACTTTGGTTTCAACACTTCCCGTTTTCTTAAATGCATTAGCAGGCCGCGGCGTACACTTAGTAACGGTAAATAATTATCTTGCTAAACGTGACGCTGAGTGGAACGCTCCACTATTTCAATTTCACGGATTAAGTGTCGATTGTATTGATCTTCACGAGCCAAATACTCAAGATCGTAGAGATGCGTACAATGCTGATATAACTTACGGTACTAATAACGAATTTGGATTTGATTATCTGCGCGATAACATGAGCCGTAATATTGAAGAGCTTGTGCAGCGCAAACATAATTTCGCCATTGTAGATGAGGTTGACTCGGTTTTAATTGACGATGCTCGTACGCCTTTGATCATTAGTGGCCCTACCCCTCAAGGCGATCGCCACGAATTCAATGAATACAAACCTCGTATTGAGAAGTTGGTAAATACTCAAAAGCAAACAGTACTAAAATTTTTAGCAGATGCTAAAAAATTAATGAGTGAAAATAATGAGAAAGAAGCGGCTATTCCTTTGTTACGTGCATTTCGCGGTTTACCAAAAAATAGTGCTTTGATCAAATTCTTAAGTGAGCAAGGTGTTGCACAGTTAAAACAAAAAACCGAAAATCATTATATGCAAGATCAAAATAAAGAAATGCATAAAATTGATGCAGAACTTTATTTTACCATTGAAGAAAAAAATAATCACGTTGAGTTAACCGAAAAAGGTTTGGATTTCATTACAGGTAATACCGAAGATCCAAAATTCTTTGTGATTCCAAATGTTGGTGATGAAATTGCCGACATCGAAAAAAATATCACTGATGCAAAAGAAAAAGCTGCGGCTAAAGAAATTGTGATGCGCGACTTTAGCATTAAGAGCGAACGTATCCATACTGTGAATCAATTATTGAAAGCATATACCGTTTTTGAAAAAGACGTGGAATACGTGATCGATAATGGCGCGATAAAAATTGTAGATGAGCAAACAGGCCGTATAATGGAAGGCCGCAGATACAGTGATGGATTACATCAAGCCATTGAAGCAAAAGAAAATGTAAAAATTGAAGCTGCTACACAAACGTATGCTACAATTACCTTGCAAAATTATTTCCGTATGTACAATAAGCTTGCGGGTATGACGGGTACTGCAACTACAGAAGCGCAAGAGTTTTGGGATATTTATAAATTGGATGTTACTGAAATTCCAACTAACCGTCCAATGACTCGTAAAGATGAGCAAGATTTTGTTTACAAAACAAAACGTGAAAAATATAACGCGGTTATTGAAGAAACAGCAAAATTAGTTGCTGCCGGAAGACCTGTATTAATTGGTACAACAACAGTTGAGATATCGGAATTATTAAGCCGTATGCTCAAACTTCGCAGCATTAAGCACAATGTTTTGAACGCCAAGTTACATGCAAAAGAAGCTGATATAGTTGCAGAAGCAGGTAAAGCAGGAACTGTAACAATTGCTACTAACATGGCAGGTCGTGGTACGGATATTAAACTAGGCCCTGGTGTAAAAGATGCCGGTGGTTTAGCTATTATTGGAACAGAGCGTCACGAAAGCCGTCGTGTAGACAGACAGTTGCGCGGCCGTGCGGGTCGCCAAGGAGATCCGGGTTCATCACAATTTTTTGTTTCGTTAGAAGATAATTTAATGCGTTTATTTGGAAGTGAGCGAATTGCTTCGTTAATGGATCGCATGGGATTAAAAGAAGGAGAAGTTATTCAGCATAGCATGATCACCAAATCTATTGAGCGCGCGCAAAAACGCGTTGAGGAAAATCACTTTGGAACTCGTAAGCGTTTGATAGAATATGATGATGTTATGAACGCACAACGTGATGTTATTTATAAACGTCGTAAAAATGCCTTATACGGAGATCGTATTAGTATTGATATTGCGAATATGATATATGAGGTATTGGAAAGTCTTACTGCCGAATTTAAAGACCTAAATGATTTTGGTGGCTTTAACTTAGAATGCATCCGTTTATTTGGAATAGAAAGCCCGGTAAATGAAAGTGAATTCAATAGCATGCGCGAGACTGATCTTGTTCAAAAATTATTTACAGGTATTGAAATACATTACCGCGATAAAACAAAACAAATTAGCGAACAGGTATTTCCGGTTGTAAAAGATGTTTATACAAATCCAAGCAATACCTTCGAAAACATTGTTACGCCATTTACAGATGGTATCCGTTCTATTCAGATCATGGCCAATTTAAAAAAGGCATTTGAAACTAAAGGACGAGATATGGTATTGAGTTTTGAAAAGAATGTTGTATTGAATATGATCGACGATTCGTGGAAAGAACATTTACGCGAGATGGACGATTTAAAGCAAGCGGTACAAAACGCATCTTTAGAACAAAAAGATCCATTGGTTATATATAAGCTTGAGTCGTTCAACTTATTTAAAGACATGATCATTAAAACCAATAAGGATATCATATCCTTTTTAATGAAAGGTGGTTTGCCTTCACAAAGTGAAGAAGAAGCAATGCGTCAGGCACGTTTTACCCAAGAGCAACCAAAAGCTAAAAAGGAAAAGTTAATTGAATCGCGCGAAGATATTATTGCAAAGGAAGAGGCTCAGGAACAACAAAAACCTAAAATTCAACCTATTCGTGTTGAACAAAAGGTAGGCAGAAATGATCCTTGCCCTTGCGGAAGTGGCAAAAAATACAAGAATTGCCACGGGCAGGGACAGTAAATAGTCGTCCCTCAAAAACTCTGTAAGCCTTGTTATTATTGAGTTTGTTTAAAAATAGTGCGATAAAAATCTATCGAAAAAAGTAAAAAAGGATTAAAAAAGCGGCAGCTGTTTTTAAGTGTAAATTAAACCGTAATGCTGCGCCCGGGATAGAACGAAAAGCCTTGTTTAGGGCTTTGCTTAATGTTTGCGCAACGAGTAGGCTTCG
>JAWXAS010000021.1:0-3770 GCA_034439635.1 Bacteroidota bacterium
ACCCCGCAGTGCGACAAACATAGCAAAGTACAAACAAGCTTGAAGTGATAGCCCGATAAGGCGCCCAAATAATAAAAATACTTTTTGAGGTTCGACTATTTAAAGGGATTTAGAAGCTTAGAGTAAAATAAAAAAACCTCCTTTTTGGGGAGGCTTTTAAATATTTAAATAGGTAACGGATACTTATTTATCCATTCCTTCCATTTCTTTTTTCTGCTGATCCTTCATTTCTTTATAGGTCAACATTTTGTAACCTTCTGTGCTCACTTTAAACACACCATCATCAACAGCTTTAGTATCAACTTCTGTTACGGTTGAGATCACTTTCATTTCCATGCCACCTTGGTTCATAGACATTTCGGTTTGCATTGGATATCCTTTCAAGTCAGAAAGATCAGGGCCCATTCCGCCTTTTTTTCCTTTTGAAGTACCGGGCATTTTGATCTTATCAGTAAACCACACATCTGTTTTTACTTCTTTCTTTTCTTTATCTTTTCCTGCCATAGATGTTACAATAGCTTTTGTGCATTCGTAACCTGCAATTGTTTTTTTCTCGGTAGTATATTCAATGGTTGGCTTTTGTTTTTTGGCAGAATTTTCTTTTTCATCAGCATCGGCTTCAGCTTTGGTCATGGTCCATCCTGTTTTGTTTCCCATTTCTTCAAACAAAGCGGTAGTCATTGCACCATCATTCAAAAATATCTGGCTACCCATCATGCTGGTAACTTCCGTTTTTGATTTATCGCCTTTCATATAGGTTATAATATCGTTTTCGGCCATGCCTGCGTATTCTTCAGGTAATCCTTCTACTTTTACTGACATCTTAATTGTCATGTTATCCTGAGCGTTCAAATGGATATAACCAAAAGCTAAGGTTGCGATCATTAATAATTTTTTCATCGGTTGTTAGGTTTAAAATTGTAGATGTTGTTTTTCAAATTTAGTGCCAATTTACTAATTGTGCATTGTTAAAATTACTTAATTATTTAAATGGAAACAAAGTAGGTAAGAAAGGTTTATTCGAAGTTGTGGAGGTAATAAGTTAAATTTTACTGCAGATCATCAAAGAACTTCTGCATCTCGGCCTTGCTAACTTTTTTCATAGTGGTAGGAACATCAAAGCTATTATCAGGCACTTCAACAGCACTTATTTTTTTGGCAAGGAAACGCATTTCCATTCCCATTTTTTTGACTCTGTAATCTAACAGAACACCTTTTACTGTTGAATAAGGCGTTAAAGCATTACAGTTTTCCATACCAAGATCTTTAGTGTACCAAGCTTCAAATGTATCTGTAGGCTTATCAACCATGCTTACTTTCAATTTAAAACACTTTAAGCCCAACATTTTCTTAGTTTCTTTTGTTTCTTCTATTTTTAGTTTGTAAGTATTATTCTCTTGTTGTATCTCCGCTTCATTTTCAATGCAGTATTGTTTGATATCCATAAACTTTACTGTTTGTATGATGGTTTTATCTTGAAGGCTACCAATTACCGAAGTATTAAACATACCCATAGTGCTCATCTCAATAATGAACCTTTCTTTTTTATACTTTAAAACAGCAGAGCCCGGAGCTAAGCCTGAAAGTGGATGTGTTTGATCTACGGCCTTTGAGTCAAATTCAATAATGCCTTCTTCACTTCCGCCTTTTTTTTCTTCGCCACTACAAGATTGAAGGCTAAAAATAAAAACGCCTGCGCACAACACCGCAAAAAACACGATCGCCTTGAAAATATTTAGTCTGAATTTCAAATTTAGAACGGGTAATATTATGATTAAATTTCATGATATGCAAGAAAAACCCCTTTGAATACAAATGATTTTAGGCAGGCTTGAAAGAAAGGATCAAAGAGGATTTACCGTCTTGCGAAGAGTTTCGCGACTTACATAAGTAATGCCAGCAGGCAGATTGAAAGATTCATCGGCCACGCCAACACTCTTTACTTCTTTAGCCTTAAAGTGCATTTCCATACCCATGCGTTTGGCTCTGTAATCCATTAGCATACCCTTTATTTGAGCATACGGCGTTAGCTTGTTAAAATCGCCAATGCCAAGGTCTTTAGTGTAATAGGCATCAAATGTAACCTGCGGACTATCTACTAAACTTACTTTTAGTTTATAGCATTTCATGCCGGCAATTTGTTTAGTTTCTTTTGTTTCTTGGATATTTAGTCTGTAATCCTCATTCTCTTTTTTAATATCACCCTCCTTATCAACACAACCTTGCTTAAGATCCATAAAGGTTATTGTTTGTGTCATCGTCCTCTTTTTTAAGTTGCCAAAAATGCTGGTATTAAAGCCAAAGGATGACATTTGCATAACAAAATTTTCGTCCTTGTATTTTAATGTTGCAGAATTAGGAACCAGATTGGCCATTGGATGTTCAACATCTACGGCTTTGGTTTCAAATTCAATAACACCTTCGTTCTCAGAAGAACGTTCGGCAACTGCATTGTCGTTTTTGCACGAAGGCATAACGGTACATGATAATGCAATTGAAGCAATGAGGAGTTGTTGTGTTATGGTTGAACTTTTTTTCAAATTTTACTTTTAAAAAGGACCAAAAAAAATCATTCCTGATGTTAGCGGAATGACTATATATATTTTATTTTCTAAATATAAATTATTTTAAGGTAACTGTTTTATCAACTGTTTTACCTTCTTCTAATTTAATGATGCTATTACCAACAAGGGTCATGGTTGCAGGCCCAAAAGTTCCGGTATTTACAGCAGTTGTTGTAGCAACAATGTCGTAAATAGCTGGAAGTTTGAATACAAAAGAAACGTTTCCACCACCATCACTTACGCCGTTTGCCTTAAGATCGGCAACAACAGTTTGGTTATTACCGGTTTTTACATTAGCGTACAACTTCACGGCGGCGTTTGAAACCGGGGCACCACTTGCGTCTACACACTTAACGTTTGCTGTACAATCAGTATTTTTATCACACGAAATGAAAAAATAATTGATAGAAAGCATTAAAACAATAAAAGGAACAATAACTTTGTTTTTCATGTGGTAATAATTGTTTTTAGTTGTCACATGGAATTCATCAATTTGTTTTAATTTGTTCTAAAATAACAAATTGACTCATTTCATAGTATACAAATATAATAAAAAAGAGTGAAATTGACAAAATTTGGGAGATTTATATTTTTTTTAAGCCTTCTGGGCCTGAGTAAGATGGGTGCCCAAACGCTGGGTAAGGAGACTATTTTAATAGAGACTTCCATGGGCAACATGAAGGTGAAGTTGTACGAGGAAACCCCCCTCCATAAGGTTAATTTTATGAAATTGGTGAGGGATCATTTTTGTGATAGCTTATTGTTTCACAGGGTAATTAATAGCTTCATGATACAGGGCGGAGATCCAATTACCAAAAAGGCTAAAGTCGTTGATACGCTTGGGAATGAAGAGCTTGGCTATACCATTCCGGCCGAAATAAACCCTAAACTTATCCATAAAAAAGGCACACTTTGTGCTGCCCGTGAAGGCGATGATGTTAACCCTAAATTTGCCTCAAGTTCCTGCCAATTTTATATAGTTCAAGGTAAAGTAAGAAGCTCCGAAGACATTAAAAAGGCCGAAGAAAGGATCAATAGAACGGCAAATACAAATGCAGGAAGAGTAGTAATGAAAAGCGAGCAGGGTAAAATGTTAAAAGCACAGTATGATAAATAGTCGAACCTCAAAAAGTATTTTTTATTATTTGGGCGCCTTATCGGGCTATCACTTCAAGCTTGTTTGTCCTTTGCTATGTTTGTCGCACT
>JAWXAS010000022.1:0-12693 GCA_034439635.1 Bacteroidota bacterium
AATTACCTGTTCCTTTAATTCAAATCCTGCGTGATCGCTTCCAATTGCTATTTCCATACTATTAATTGTGTATTATGTGGTTTTTAGTTTTTATTGTTTAAAAGTAGTAATCAACGTTAATTAACACTCGTAAAATAATGCCCTGATCGTCAGCCTTGTGGTATTAACACAAATAGCCCAAAAGCATGTTAATATTATTATTTTAGTCTCATAAACAAAACATAAGATTTTACCCAATTATTAACTTATTATGTTATGCAGATCGTGTTTGATTAAGTCGCTATCGTTTTAAATTTATCTGTAAGAACTTTTAAGACTCAAATTGGGTATATAAACAATTAAAAATTGATGAAAGTTATGAGTCTTAAGGGTAGTTGCGTTGTTTCTAATAAACTCACTAACTTTGATTTCCAAGCATTTAAACCATTATCTTTGTTAACAACGTATTCATAATGTGTAATAAACCTTATCTCCTAATTTTATTTAACTCAGTTACTAACCGTACTAACACCTTATAATACAAATAATAATTTATTTTAAAATTTATATATGTTATTAGATAAAGGATATTTAGAAAAAGAGATAGATCCAAGTTTAGATCTTTTTGAAGAAATAAAAACTTTGAAAAAAGAAAAGAACGTCCTACTTTTGGCCCACTATTACCAGAACAACGACATACAGGACATTGCGGATTACATTGGCGACAGCTTAGGGCTGGCCCAGCAAGCAGAAAAAACAAAAGCGGATATAATTTTGTTTGCCGGTGTGCATTTTATGGCGGAGACAGCAAAAATTTTAAATCCAACAAAAAAAGTTTTAATCCCTGATCTAAAAGCTGGTTGTAGTTTAGCAGATTCATGTCCGCCGGAAAAATTTTTAGAATTCAAAAAAAATCATCCAGATCATATTGTCATTACGTATATTAATTGTACAGCAGAAATAAAAGCACTATCTGATATTATTTGTACAAGTAGTAATGCCGTTCAAATTGTAGAAAGTTTACCTGAAGATCAAAAGATCATATTTGCACCAGATAAAAATTTAGGAGCGTACATTAATAAAAAAACAAAACGCAATATGGTTTTATGGGATGGAAGTTGTATGGTACATGAAATTTTTAGTTTAGAAAAATTAATAAAACTAAAAGTTCAAAACCCAAGAGCAAAAATTATTGCGCATCCTGAGTGTGAAGCTGCTATATTAGAACATGCAGATTTTATTGGAAGTACAACAGCTCTGTTAAATTATACAAAAAAAAGCAACGAAAAGAAGTTTATTATTTTAACCGAAACAGGTATTTTACATCAAATGCAAAAGAGTAGTCCTAATAAAACGTTTATTCCTGCTCCTCCTAATAATTCGTGTGCTTGTAATGATTGCCCTTATATGAAACTCAATACTTTAGAAAAAATATACATTGCTTTAAAATATGAGCAGCCCGAACTAGTTATGAATAAAGATCTGATGGAAAAAGCCAAGAAACCAATCCTTAAAATGCTTGAATTGTCAGCTAAATTCGGGCTTTAGTAATTGGTATTTTTTTAGTAGATTTATACGTCTTATATGTCCCGTAAATACTACATATTACTAAGTTTTTCATTTATAGCAGTTTTTTTGTTATCTCAAACAACTGTAAAAGATGGTTATCAAAAGTTTTATTATGAAAGTGGTAAAATAAGTAGCGAAGGAACCATGAAGGAAGGAAAACCTGATGGGTTTTGGAAAAATTACTATTTAAACGGAAATTTAAAGATAGCGGGAAATCGTAAGAACTTTCAATTAGATAGTATATGGAATTTTTATGATGAAAGAGGTAGGGTTACAAGATCAGTAAATTATAAAGAAGGAAAAAAGAACGGCCTAACTAATTTATTTGATACACTTAGAAGAATGACGTCTTCAGAAATGTATGTAAATGATGTAAAAGAAGGGCCGGCAAAAAAATTCTATTCTTCCGGAAGACTTAAAACAATTATTAATTATATAAAAGGAAAACAAGACGGAACGGCATACGAATACGCCGAGGACTCAACTATTATTTCTATAGTAAATTATAAAGTTGGATTTACAACAAGTAATGAAAAAATAAACCGTAAAGATGAGTTAGGAAGAAAACAAGGTTTATGGAAAGAACTATATGATAATGGAGATCCAAAAAAGGAAGAAATTTATTTAAATGATTCCATTGATGGATTTGTAAAGGAGTATGATAAAAAAGGAAACTTAACATCTATAAAAAAGTTTGACAATGGAAAATTTTTACCACACGCGCCCGAAACTCGCCAGGTTGAGTGGTATAAAGAAAAATACGCCGACGGCTCACTGAAATATGAGGGGGTTTACGATGAAGGGGTTGCTATTGGAACACACTATCATTATAAACCCGCACGAATTTGTGATTCAGTTGAATACTATAACGACTCAACAAAAGCGTTCTTTAAAAAATGGATGTGTAGCAATTACTCAATTCCTGATAGTGCTATTGAATATTTTAACGGCACGGTTGTGGCAAAAGGCCAAGTAGATAGTGTAAGAAATAGAATAGGAAAGTGGGCTGAATATCATGTTACCGGAGAGTTTAAAGGAAAGGGTGTTTATGTTGCTGGATCAAGAACAGGCGATTGGGAATTCTTTTATTCTTCAGGTAAACTAGAACAAAAAGGACGATATGATAAAAAAGGCCGCACACAGGGTGTTTGGAAGTGGTTTTATGAAAGCGGTAATTTAATGCGCGAAGAAAATTATGTGAATGGAAAACGGGAAGGTTTAATGACCGACTATACGGAAGCAGGAAAAATAATTACAAAGGGAAACTGGCTTGACAACAGAAAAGAAGGCATGTGGAATTATGAGAACTCGGAATATTATGAATTCGGAAATTTTGTGAATGACGAGCCCGATAGTTTATGGAAAGGATTTTATAAGCCAGAAAAAGCAAAACTTTTTGTTGGAAAATTTATTCAAGGAACACCCGAAGGATACCATACGTTTTATTATCGTAATGGCAAAAAGATGGTAGAAGGCGCATACCAGGGCGGTTTGAAGGAGGGCGATTGGAAGTTTTATGATGAGCTTGGGCTCAATTACTTAACCGTTTTTTACAAGGATGATATTGAGATCAAATGGCAGGGAGATAAAATTTTTCCAACTTACGAGCAAAGCGTAAGAACATATAATATTAAAATTGGCGAGAATAAAACCCAAACCATTAGAAGTAAACCCTAATCCCTAAGGTGAAAAAGCAAACTCAAGATTTCTCAGCCTTTAATTTATTATCAATCCCCCTTGTTATTTTCGACAACACAAGAGTTTATTTTTTAAACGAAAAGGCAAAAGAATTCTTAAAACTACCTAAAAAGAACTTTGATATTACTAAACTTAAGCCCTTCAGTTTTATTCTTCCTGAATATTGTAAACGGATAAAACAAAATAATTTAAAGATCATAAAAGGAGAAGAGTTTCAGTCGGTAGAGTTAAAAATAAAGGACAATAAAAAAAACATTATTGATGTTGAGGCAAAATCAAATGTTGTTTCGGTAGGAAATAAAAAGGCTGTACAGTCAATTTTTTATGAAATAAGCGACCGTAAAAAAAAGTACGCCGCCATTGAAGAAGCCGAGCGAATATTAGATTTGATAGGAAAGAACAACTCGGATATTATGTTCAAGTATGATCTTTATCCAAAAGAACATTATTCATACGTAAGCGAATCGGCCGAAAAGATCTTAGGTTACACCCAAAAAGAATGGTATAGTCGACCAGATTTATTTGAAAAGATATTACACCCGGAGGATAGAAATAATTTCCCCAAAGACACCAAGGCCTATATAAAATATATTCAAAAAAACACACGCAACACCTCTAAGTTTATTGCAAAGAACAAGTCGGTGGTTTGGCTTGAAACAATTCAGAGCGTTGTAAAGGATAACAAAGGAAGGGTTGTTTCTTTATTATGCATAAGCAGGGACGTTACAAGGCAAAAAGAAACCGAAGCGCAGCTCAACATCACTCAGGAGCAATTGCGACTTATTGCTAATAACGCACACGACATAATTTATTTTTATACTTATCAACCAAAACCAAAGTATTTATTTATAAGCAACTCTGTTAAAAACGTTTTAGGATACGACCCAAAGGATATTTACAAAGACCCATTCTTTTTAAATAAACGAACGGTAGGAAAAGCAAATGCGTTTAAGGAACACGAAAAAATTGCCGCCAAAATGCAGGCAAAAGGAACCTACGGCCAGCACAAGGTGGACTTCCAGATTCAAAACAGTAAAGGAGAAGCCGTTTTGGATGGAAGACCACATCAGCCCTGTTCGTGATGAAAAAGGAAGGATAAGTTTTTTGTTTGGCATTGTAAGAAACATTAGTGATTTAAAAGAAAAGGAAGCAGAGCTAAACCAAAAATGGAGCGACTACAGGGTTCTCTTAGACCAATCTCCTATTGCATTCTTTATTCACGATAAAGGAATGTGTTTGATGTGCAACAAGCAGGCCGTTGAGCTTTTAAGGGTGCGATCAGAGAGGGACATTATAGGAAAAATCATTATCGATTATATATCTCCAGAACAACTCGCGCGGGCCATTGAAAGAATGGGGGCGGCCACCCAAGGAAAAGAGTTTGATTTTTTGAGTTACAAAATCAACGACAGCAAGGGCCGAGCAGTTAATGTAGAAATAAAAACCGTTCCAATTAGGTACAACGGCATTGATTGCGTTTTGTCGTTAGTAAAAGACATTAGTGAGCGAGAAGCACACGAAAAAGCGCGCATAAAAGCCGAGCTCACAGAAGAACACAATAAAAAACTTTTAAAAGAAATCGAATTACGAAAAGGCGCTGAGAAAAAGATCATAGAGCAAACCTCAAGAATGAAAGCTATTTTTGAAAGCGGAAACCAAACATTATGGACTGTTGATAAAGACCATAAATACACTTCATTCAACAGAAAATTTGCCGACACCTTCTATGACTTTTACAACAGCTATCCAAAACTCGAAGGACGATTAAGTGATCTTAAGAACAATCCAGAGGCAAGAAAAATTTCGCACCAATGGCAAGAAAAATACGCAGAGGTCTTTAAGGGAAAATCGATGGAGTTCATGTCTTTTAGAACAGACGCAAAGGGCCGCGAGTATGCTATGCAATTTTATCTTCACCCCATTTACAACGATGTTGGTGAAATTGTAGAGGCGTACGGATTAGGAAAAGACATTACTGAAAAAGTTAACGCAGAACAAAGCACGTTTAGGCAAACCGCAAAACTTAACGCGCTTTTTGAAGGAAGCTCACATTATATTTGGACCGTAGACAGAGAAAACAATTTAACTTCATTCAATAAAAATTATACCGAGCTTATTCATAAAATTTATGAATCTGTTCCTAAACTAAGCGAATCGCTTGATAGAGGAAAAATGCTTGAGAACGAAGCGTACATAAAAAGGATGGAGAGCAACTACGGCAAAGCGTTTGAGGGAGAAAAAATAAACTTCGAATTGGAGTTGATCGGAATGAAAGGAGAAAAGATCTTTTTAGACGTTTTTCTAAATCCGGTAATGGAAAAAAACAGAATAGTGGAGGTTTCGGGAATTGCGCACGACATTACTGCCACAAAACTTAACGAAGACCACATCAAACAATCTCTTAAAGAAAAAGAAGTGTTGCTAAAAGAAGTGCATCATCGCGTAAAGAACAACATGCAGATCATTTCGAGTATTTTAAACCTTCAGTCCTCATATACAACCGATGGCAATATTTTGAATTTGTTAAGAGAGAGTCAAAACAGGATCAAGACGATGGCGTACATTCACGAAAGTCTTTATCAGAATAAAACATTCTCATCCATTAACTTTAACGAATACTTAACACAACTCATTAGCAACATCATTCACTCATATTCGGTGTCGCCCGACAAAACACAACTGCGAGTTAATTGCGAAAAGACCATCCTGAACCTTGATGTTTCTATTCCTTTAGGTCTAATTATTAACGAGTTGATCACTAATTCTATAAAACACGCCTTCCCCGACTCTAGTAAAGGAATAATTTCTATAAATTTGCGAACTCAAAACAAATTAGTATTTTTAACTGTGGAAGATAGCGGGGTTGGAATAGGATCTGAGATAAGCACTGAAAAAAGCGGGACGTTAGGATTGCAGTTAGTGTACACTCTCGTAGATCAAATTGATGGGAAAATAAATTTTGAGAGAGCGGAACCACACGGGACTAGGGTAAACATTAGCTTTTTAATTTAGAACAATGGAAAACACCAAATTAAATATCTTTATTGTAGAAGACGAAAGTATTGTAGCGAAGGATATTCAAAACAGCCTTGTAAAACTGGGGTATAACGTGGTTGGCATTGCAAATAACGGAGCCGAAGCAATTCAGCAAATCCAAGAAACAAACCCCGACCTTGTGTTAATGGATATAATGATAAAAGGCCCAATGACTGGAATTGACGTGAGCGAAAAATTAAAGGAAACAATGAATCTTCCAATAATTTATTTAACCGCCTATGCCGATGAGGCCACGCTTAGTAAAGCAAAAATCACCGAGCCTTACGGATATATTTTAAAACCATTCAAAGAAATAGATCTTCACAGCTCTATTGAAATGAGCGCCTATAAACACAAAAAAGATCTTGAATTAAGAAAAGAACGCGACTTCCTTTATTCGTTAGTTGAGAACAAAGAGGAGGCCGGAGCAGATATTTTATTCGTAAAAGCCAATAGCAAGCTCGTTAAGATACTTTTAAAAGATATATATTACGTAGAGGCACTAAAAGACTATGTGATCATAAACACACAATACGCGCGCTATACAGTTCACAGCACCATGAAGGACATTGAAAAGAAACTGGGGAATACTCAGTTCATTCGTGTTCACCGTTCGTTCATTGCCCGAATCGATAAAATTCAAGCGATCGAAAATCAAAACGTGGTTTTAGAGAACGATAAAAAAACAATTCCAGTTGGTGGTTCTTACCGCGAGGAATTGCTCGGTAAATTAAACCTACTTTAAGTTTTTACTGAAGAATTATTTTCAAAGTATTTTGTTTGGCGCCATCTGTATGAAGGGTAGCCGTGTAAATTCCTTTTGCCATTGACTGCCCATCAAAATTAACATAGGTGTTTCCTCGCTCTAATAAATGAATGGTTTTTACATGTTTTCCGTTAATATCCATTATCGTAATGTTTGCCTCTTTCGCTTCGGGTTTAATATAGGCGTCAAGAGTTGTTATATCCATAAATGGGTTCGGAAAGTTTTTGATAAGTGTTGATTTCTCAGAAAGTTCAGGAGCAATAGCCGCATCAGCCTCAGCTTTTTTAGCAACGTAGGTTTGAGAATTTCCGGTTACCTTTACCTCTACTCTGCGGTTAAGGGCTTGTCCTATTTCTTTGGTATTATCATAAGCTGGCATTGTTTCTCCTTTGCAGTCAACAACAATTCTATCGGAAGGAATTCCTTTGCCTTTTAAATAATTTCCAACAATAGTTGAACGCTCACACGAAAGGCCCATGTTGAAATTTTTGTCGCCCTCTTCATCTGTGTGACCTGTAATCAATATTTTTCCTTCCGGATGTTTTTTGTATTCTTTACTTAAATTATCTAATAAAGTTTTATAGCCCGGCTCAATTTCCTTGTCGTTCTTTTTGTATAAAACATTATATGCTTTATCATAAGACACAAAACTTTGCCCCTCAATAAACACGCCCGAATCGTAAGAGTTATCACTTACATCGGCAATACACAATTTAATATGATAAGTTTCGTAAGGCGTAACTGGCTGTCGGATCTGCATTAATTTTGTCATTCCATCATACTCAATTCCAATGTGGCCATCTGTATTTGTAACATAAAAAGTTGAGTTGGTTGGGCGAGCTTTATAAGAACCGCTTCCGCTGCCATTATTGATTGTATTAACCGAAACGGGAACGTCGGTGTTAGGAACAACTGCTAAATTTTTATTTACTGTAATTCCTTTTCCGCTTATTAAAAACGCGAAAACGTCGTTGTAATTACTTCCTACAAACTCATCATATTCTTCCGAACCAAACACATAATTAAAACTTAATGTATCGGCCGTAGGAACAATATCAAGCTCAATGATACATGCGTCAAAAGTTTTTTGATTATTAATGAGCTTCTCTAATTCTGCGTAGCCGCTTTCTTGTGCAACAACACCCCTTCCTTCAACGCGAGCATGTGTATTATTGCTCATTGATGGCGATGTGTTTTTACTTGATAAAGCAATGATCCCGCCAGTGGTCATTACCAAACCCTTTTTCATTCCTAAGCGCTCTTTGCTATCTTCAAAAAAACCAAACGCTTCTTCTCCGCTTGATTTTGTGATGCTATAGTTTTTTAAAACTACACCTTCACCAATAAGCGATTCTAATAATTTTTCTGTGGTTTTTATCCCGCTTTTCGCCGGCGTGAACACTTTAAAATCAGAGCCGTTTTGCGCGGTGGCAATTAAACAACTCATACTCAATAATCCGATAGATAATAATTTCATCATAGCATAGGTTTTATAATATTGAGATGCGCTAAGGTTCAGGTTCCATAAAATTATTTAAGAAAAGTGCAGTTTTTACTTAATTACCATAATTTAACCTTGGTGGTAATGGGTCTCTTTGTATATCTTTGTAATGCAATTCATGCATAATAGTTACGATGTAATAGTTATTGGCGCAGGCCATGCGGGCTGTGAAGCCGCCGCCGCCTCTGCAAATATGGGCTCCAAGGTCTTACTCCTTACCATGAATATGCAAACTATTGCCCAAATGAGCTGCAATCCTGCTATGGGTGGAATTGCCAAAGGCCAAATTGTTAGAGAGATAGATGCCTTGGGAGGCTATAGCGGAGTTGTTTCCGACAAGTCGGCAATTCAATTCAGAATGCTTAACCGAAGTAAAGGACCCGCCATGTGGAGTCCCCGCACTCAAAACGACCGCATGCAGTTTGCAACCTACTGGCGAGAAATGCTAGAGCTAACCCCTAATGTGGATTTCTGGCAGGATATGGCAAAAAGCCTAATCGTAAGCAATGACGGAAAACACGTAGAAGGAGTTGTTACCGGAATGGGAATTGAGTTCAAGGCTAAATCGGTAGTTCTTACGAACGGAACATTTTTAAATGGATTAATTCATATTGGCGAAAAACAAATTGGCGGTGGACGAATGGGCGAAAGCGCTTCTTTTGGAATTACAGAGCAATTGCTTCAATTAGGTTTTGAATCGGGAAGAATGAAAACCGGAACGCCTCCACGAATTGATGGCCGAACTTTGGATTACAGTAAAATGGAAGTGCAAGAAGGCGACCAAGTAATGGATAAGTTTTCGTATTTGCCCAATACATCTCCGTTTTTTAATTCGCATAAAAGTGATGTTCCGCGTGAATTGAAAAAACAAATTCCTTGCCACCTCACCTACACAAATCAAAAGGTACACGATATTTTAAAAACGGGATTTGAGAAATCACCAATGTATTCAGGAAGAATTCAGGGGCTTGGGCCACGGTATTGCCCAAGTATTGAAGATAAAATAACGCGTTTTTCAGAAAGGGAACGCCACCAAATATTTGTTGAGCCCGAAGGGTGGAACACCGTAGAGATCTACGTTAATGGATTTTCCACCTCTTTACCACAAGAGATTCAAAATCAAGCACTTAGACTAATTCCCGGTTTTGAAAAAGTAAAAATGTTCCGACCAGGCTACGCCATTGAATACGACTACTTCCCTCCTACCCAATTAAAAATGACCCTTGAGACCAAGCTGGTAGAGAATTTGTATTTCGCAGGGCAGATCAATGGAACTACAGGATATGAAGAAGCCGCTTGCCAAGGATTAATGGCTGGAATAAACGCCCACTTAAAAGTAAACGAAAAGCCTGAGTTTGTGTTAAAAAGAAGCGAGGCATACATCGGGGTTTTAATTGATGATTTGGTTACAAAAGGAACCGATGAACCATACCGCATGTTTACTTCTCGCGCTGAATATCGCTTGTTATTAAGACAAGATAATGCCGATATCCGTTTGACAAAACTTGGCTATGATATTGGCTTAGCAAAAAAAGATCGTCTAGATGTTGTTCTGAAAAAGGAAGCGAGCTATAAATTGATCATGAAACACATTAAGGAAACTAGCGCATTGCCGGAGATCATTAACCCTTACTTGTCTTCTATAGATTCCTCGCCAATTAGCCAGAAAATAAAATACACCAATATACTTTCGAGGCCTAATGTTGACATTAATCAAATGCGTAAAGCTGACCCGGAGCTGGACGGTTTTTTGAAGCCGTTTGATTTCGAAACTATTTTGCAGGCCGAGATCTTGACCAAATACGAAGGATACCTTTCTAAGGAAAAAGAGAACGCAGACAAACTCGAGAGACTGGAAGAATTAAGAATAAAGCCTGATTACGACTATGATTCTATATCCTCATTAAGTACCGAGGCAAAGGAAAAGCTAAAGAAGCTAAAGCCATTTTCAATAGGCCAAGCTAGTCGAATTTCGGGAGTAAGTCCTTCAGACATTTCTATACTTTTAGTGCATATGGGGCGCTAGTGTTCCACGTGCAACAGTTTTATATATGACTACACTAAGTAATTGTCCGTGCTGTAACGGAAGCGCATTTGTGCCGTATATGTCCTGTAAGGACTATACCGTAAGCCAGGAAACATTCCAGATTGTATCCTGTAAAACCTGCGCTTTTAAATTTACTAACCCCCGCCCTTCGGAGGATAAGATCGGAAATTATTATAAATCCGAAAGCTATATTTCTCATTCAAACACTAGCAAGGGGTTAATTAGCAAGCTGTACAAAGCAGTTCGGAATCATACCCTTAAGGGTAAACTAAAGCTTATATCAAGATATGCCAAAAAAGGAAATCTTTTGGACTATGGATGCGGTACCGGAATGTTTCTCTCAGTCGCTTCAGGTTCCACGTGGAACACATTTGGGATAGAGCCCGATCCTGGGGCAAGAGAATTTGCGGTTAACGAAAACAAAATGTCGCGAGTGTATTCTGATGTTCAGACCGCCAAAGAAAACCTCACCGCCATAGATTTTAACTGCATCACTCTTTGGCACGTTCTTGAACACGTTCTGGACCTTAACGAAACCTTAGCTTGGTTTAATACTAAGTTGAATTCGGGTGGGACTTTGATCATTGCGGTTCCAAACTATAGCAGCTACGATGCACAAACATATAAAGAGTTTTGGGCAGCCTACGATGTTCCAAGACATCTTTATCACTTTGAGGAAAGAAGCACAGTAAGCATTGTTCAGAAAGCCGGCTTCAAGCATATTGAAACCATTCCCATGAAGTTTGATAGTTTTTATGTGAGTATGCTTAGCGAGCAATACAAGACAGGGAAGATCAACTACCTCTCAGCCTTTTTAAACGGCCTCAGATCAAACCTAATTGCCAAAGAGGCCAAAGACTACTCAAGCGTAATATATATCTTTAAGAAGGCCTAAGAAGCCCTTTTAAAACCCGCCAAAGCGAGCCCAACTAGGTTCGCTTTTTTATTTCCCACAAACCACTCTTTGTTCCACGTGAAACATTTATTAACGGCCGCCTTAACCAAAAGCCTCACAAAATCTTAAAAACACGAACGCTAATTTAGCTAGCTTTTATAATTAATTTGGAGAACCAATAGTATGAATGTATTTGAATTATTTGTTTTATACATTTAATAGTAATTATTTAATAGTAAAATATTTTATGTTAAGTATACAATAAATATTGCATCAACATATTTTTGAAATTATATTTGATCAATGAATAATCCAAATATTAAAATTGTATACCTTTTATCAATATCCTAAAATAGTTAAAAAAGCTCTGCGAAAGTAATGTTAAAAATATTGATGAAAGAGATCCTTTTATTGTGATTGATCAGAGCTGGCGTTTAAAGCCGGCTTGTGTTCGAAATGAAGTAAGACTAGCCATGGTCTTAATGGAGTTATTTAAGCCGCCCTAAAACATCTCAGATCAATGATTAAATTTTCACCAAGGATCCAGACTCGACATCTAATAATTAAACTCAAACCATGAGATCAATAGCCATTTTAATTTCTTCCGTCGCCCCACTCTTTATTTATCTATTCGTTTCAAACAAATGCGCCAATGTTCCGGTAATAAATAAAAAGATCACAGTGTTTGTAAAAACCAAAATAGGAAAGAGGTGCGGCGATTACTGCAATTCAATTTTTGCCGAAGCACATAAAGCGGCGGGATTAGAGTGGTGAAGCAATCCCATAGGAACACGTATTGATTATTCGAAAGAGTGTGTTTATCCGGGAGATATGATCTCGTTTAGAAACGTTGAATTAAAATGGAACAGAAACGATAGCATTATTGGTTTGACATTTGATAATTTATCAATTGATTACTTCATTTATAAAGTAAAATCCAAAGGAGTTTATACGGTTGTTTGCACCCACACCATTAACGGAAAAATGCAAGTAATAGCCCAAGATCTTGAGATCAATAAAATAAAAGGCACAAAACCAGAGATTCGCAAACCTGGCATAAAACGCACAACAAACTGATAATTAGTATTTTACGCGCAATTGGTTGATAAATAGTCGAACCTCAAAAAGTATTTTTTATTATTTGGGCGCCTTATCGGGCTATCACTTCAAGCTTGTTTGTCCTTTGCTATGTTTGTCGCACT
>JAWXAS010000023.1:0-3449 GCA_034439635.1 Bacteroidota bacterium
ATTTTAAGCCTCACCCTCAGTCCCCTCTCTCCTTCGACAAGCTCAGGATAAACTCCAGAGAGGGGAAGTAGAGGCAGGCAATTATTATTGGGGTACGCCGTCTTTATAGGTTTTTGTCTCGGTAACTTTTCCGGTTTTATCGTATTTTTCCCATACACCATCTTGCATTCCGTTAAGGTAAGTTCCCTCTTCTTTTATTTTACCACTGCTGTAATCTTTAAATGGTCCATTCTTTTTATCATCTTTATATGTTGTTGTACTTGATATTTCTCCTTTTGCCGTGTATTGTGTTTTTACCCCTTCTAATTTTCCATCTACATAATTTTCTTCGGAGTATTTACCACCTTCGGAATAGTACGATGTGCATTTTCCGTTTTTCTTTCCGCTTACGTAGGTATTATTTGATTTTAGTTTGCTATTTTCAAAAAGCTGTTCAGCTCCATTTTTCTCCCCGGCTTTAAATTCTATTTTGTAATTTATGCCCCCATCATCATTGTATTTAGTTTCTAATCCGTTTTTCACATCGTCAACATAATTTTCTTCTAAATAGAGTTTGCCGTTTTCAAACGATTTCCATAAACCTTGCTTTTTTTGGTTTTTATATGTGCCACTCTGTTCTATTTGACCGTTCTCATCCTTTTTTTCGTAAGGCCCATCTGCTTTTTTGAACTTATCTACGTTAGTAGTTGAGCTTTTATTTTTACTTGAATTAGTCGTTTTTTTTGTGTCGGTATTCTCTGAAGTATTTTTAGTTTCTGTTCTAGTATTACTTTCAACTACTACTTGTTCTTTTTTGCCTTCCGACAACCAATCTGTCAACTTATCTGCACACGCGCAATCAATTTTAAAGTAGTCGCCAAAAACAAAAGGGTTAGATAATTTACCGTAGCTACCCCCACCTTGATATTGTTTAATGAATTTAACTCTCGCTACTTTACATTTCCCGTCTTTGAGTAAAACAACTACATTTGCGTAAATTCCCATTCCAGTTATATTCCCTAAATCATCCTTCAAAATAGGTTGTTCTCCGCTGTAGGTATGACGAACATAAGTTCCTTTTGGGCTACCACTAAAATCAAGCGCTTCATTTGTTTCCCACATTTTTTTGCAATACTTAGCTATTTCGACATTAATTTCTTTGTCTGAATTTTCGGCTACCAATTTTTCACAAGGCAAATCTTTATTATTTCCAGATAGCACATCCATCAATCTTTGACCATTAGCTATATTTGTTGCGAACAAAATTAAAGCCGTTAGAGTTATTTGTTTTATCATTATTCCAGGTTATTTAGTTTATAATTTCTCTAATTCTTTAAATAAGGTTTCTTTTTTACGCAGCGAAACAGGTATTTTGCTACCGTCTTTCATTAATACAAGAGCATCGGATTTTGAGTAGCTATTCATAAATGCCATATTTATTAAATGTGATTTGTGTATGCGTAGAAAGCCGCGTGATGCAAACATGGCTTCGCACTCGCGCAAAGTTTTACTTAATACCATATTTTTTTTATCGGTAAAATGCAACTTGGTATAATTGCGTTTACTTTCTAATCTTATTATGTCGTTTACGTTTACCAAATCGATATTATTATTAGTTCGTATTGCAATTTTAGTTCCTTGAGCTACTGTTTGAGTAAGCTTTACTATTTTCTCGGTTAATGTATTTGATGCTTCGTTTACTTTAACAGATGCTTTATGTTTTAAAATAAAACGATCTAACTCTTTTTTACATCCTGCATCATCTACTATTAAAAACCTTAACATAATTACTTTTTATCAAAGTAAATACAAATGCCCGTTTTGTTATTTGCAAAAAAACAAGTGCCAGTACCAAAAAAACAAGTGCGAGGATTGGGGAAATAAGCGCCCTTCGACCTGCTCAGGGACCATAGCCTCATCCCTCGGTCCCCTCTCCACACTTCGACAAGCTCAGTGATCAGAGAGGGAAACTAAAGCGCATCCAATGCTTTAATCACTTCTTCTTTTTTTCTTGTTGATACGGGTATTTCGGTTTTATCTTTCATTATCAATAAAGCACCATCTTTTTTCTCTAGTCTTTCAATATATGCCGAGTTAACCAAATGCCCTTGATGGGTTCGTATAAAACCATAAGGGGTTAAAAGGTCCTCGTAATCTTTTAAAGTTGTGGTAACAGTAATGCGGTTGCCGTTAGTTTGGTAAAATGTTGTGTAATTTTTTTCGCCCTCGCAGCGAATGAGATCTTTTACTTCGATAACATGAATGGCATCGCTATTTTTTACAATTATACGTTTGGCCTCACCTTTTTTAAAACTCTCGATGTTTTGGAAAAAGCTTTCAAGTCTTAAACCGAATTTTTCTTTGGCAATAACTTGCTTAGCGTTTTCAACTGCTGCTTTTAATTCGGCTGCCTGAACGGGTTTTAAAATATAGTCGAGTGCGCTAAACTTAAATGCTTTTACAGCATATTCTTCGAAAGCTGAAATAAAAATTACTTTAAAGGGAAGGGTACTGTATTTTTTAAGTAAATCAAATCCTGTTTCATCTTGCAGTTTAATATCTAAAAAAACAATTTCGGGATTGTGTTCGTTTATTTTTGCAACAGCGGTTGCAACATCAGCAGCTTCGGCACACACATTAACATCGGGACAGTTAATTTTTAATAAACTGGCAATGGTTTTGCGAGCCCGGGTTTCATCATCAACTATAAGTGCTTTTATCATTGGGTTATGAAATATATATAAAGTAATTTAATGTGCCAATTTGTTGTTGTTTTGTTATCTAACGCAAAAGTACTCTTATCTATCGCAGTAAAGGAATAGAAAAATAAACACCTGTGCCAGTTACAGCACCTTCTTTATTTAGTTCTTGAATATTTAAACTTATTTTTTTACTTGCGCCTTTGTTTAATAGTTGTAAGCGCTCAGTAGTAATACTTAATGCCATAGATTTGTGTATGGGTTTAATTTCTTGAGGTTTTTGATTTTGATAAATACCAATGCCGTTATCAATTACTTCACCAAGCAAACAATTATCTTTCAATTTAAAATTAATTTGTATTTGCCCTGTGCCATGGTTCTTTTTAAAACCATGTTCGATTGCGTTTTCGATAAAAGGTTGCGTTAACATTGGGGGAATGTGGATTTGAGAAGTATCAATAGCATCATCAACATGAATGGTGAAATTAAATGTGTTTTCGAAACGAAGTTGCTGTAATGTGAGATAATTTTGTAGGGCAAGAATTTCTTTTTCGAGGGTAATATATTCTTCGGCTGAGTTTTCGAGTGTTTGTCGCATTAATTGAGCGAACTTAGAAAGATAGGCGCCTGCTGTTGCAGGATCGTTATCGTAAATATAACTCTCGATAGCAATTAAAGAATTAAAAATAAAATGCGGGTTCATTTGAGAGCGAAGCAATTTTTGTTCGAGAAGGATGGATTTTTGGGAGGCGCGAAGTTTGTTTTGGCGAA
>JAWXAS010000024.1:0-2575 GCA_034439635.1 Bacteroidota bacterium
CGCAAGGTTTAAATATCACAAATCTTATAATTTCGGGTAGCCTTGGTATGCTTACCCTGGTATCCTTTATTATTGCATTTATAGCCCAATATCAAAAAAAGATCTTAGCTCATAAATCTGAATTGCAACGAACCGAGACTGAGTTTCAAAAACAATTATTGGATGCCTCGGTGGAAGTTGCCGAGGAAGAACGCCGAAAAATTGCCGGCAATATCCATGATGATGTTGGACTTACAATTAATGTGGTTAAACTTAACCTAAGTAAGATCAAAAAGAATTTAAAGGATACCGAATTAGTGAACGAACTTATTGAAACAGATATTAAAATACTAGAAGATATTCATACAACCCTTAGGGGTATCTCTCATGAACTCATGCCTCCATCCCTTTCCCTTCTTGGTTTGAAGAAAGGCTTAAGAGAAATGAGTCGTCAGATAAGTGCTTCCGGAAAAATAAAGGTTGATCTTGTTTCCGATGAATTTGAATTACGTCTCGATAAAAAGAAAGAATTACAATTATACCGCCTTATAAAAGAACTGATCAATAATATCATTAAACATGCCGGGGCTAACCAAATCATTTTGCATTTCGCTCTTGACCAAGAAAAACTAATTACCATCATTGAACACGATGGAATTGGCATCAACGATCAGGAAGTAATGACGCTTATCAACTCCCAAAAAGGAATTGGGTTAAAAAGTATACAAAGCAGAGTTCAACTTACCAATTCAAAATTAAATTATGCGTATTCGGCTGCCGAAGTAGCAAAGATCACAATCAAAACCCCTGTTTTATGAGCACTAAAATAAATGTTGGAATAGTAGACGATCAACTGATGTTCAGACAAGGCATGATCTCCGTTTTAAAAGACTATGATGAACTTAACATCTCCTTAGAGGCATCGGACGGAAAGGAGTTATTGACCATGCTTGAGAATGGCAATGTGCCGGATGTTCTTTTGCTTGATCTTGAAATGCCATTAATGAATGGTATTGAAACCTTACAGATCATCCGTGAAAAAAAGATAGATGTAAAAGTGTTGATCATAACCATGCACGATGAAGAAGAAATGGTAGTACATCTTATAGAAAAAGGCGCAAACGGTTTTTTAGCAAAAAATGAGGCTATAGAAAATGTGGTGGAAGCCATTACAGCAGTAAAACAAAACAATTACTTTTTCAACGACAAGTTCTCAAAAGCAATCTTGCATAATTTAATGAGTACTGAAAAAATAGAACCGAAATTTGCATCAACAAAGTTGAACGAAAGAGAATTGCAGATCGTTCAACATATTTGTGATGAACTCACAAATAAAGAGATTGCCGCAAGGCTCAACTTAAGCAACCGAACCGTAGATGGTTACCGAGAGCGAATTCTAAGAAAAATTCGGGCAAAAAATACTGCAGGTATTGTGATGTACGCTATTAAGTTTAAACTCATTAAAGCATAAAAATATTTATTGCATTTTAATATGTCCTTTTCTTAATCTATTACTTTGTATATGAGCACAAGAAGCAAGCACACTAAGAACAATATGATTTGAAATAATCTTTTCATGATTCTACTTTTTAAATGGTTTTATTATTATAACACAAAAAAGGAATGTATTTTTAGCACAGTCCTTCCATTATCTTATTACGACTTGTAACATATTCCTTGGCGATATCAGCTGCGTCTGCCATAATGATCTTATTGTTTGTGTATACGGCCGTTACATCACCCAGATGTTCTTCTTTCGTGTCATATAAAGCTGCAATGTAATTCTTGGTATAAATGTCATTAGCCTCAAATTTTTTACTCTCGTTGTTAAACGCAACGTAACCTACAGGGAAATCTATTTGGTCTTGATTCAAATATCTAGCCATTTCATTGTCAATAAGCTCTGTTTCAAATTCAAAAATATTATCAAGCACCTGAGCATTTTGTTCAAGGGTCGTATTAATACTGATCAATAATGGTTTATACCCTTCTTTTGTAACGCGTATCGTATACCAGACATTCCTTTTAAGCTTACGTTCAAATATCTTATTCATTTTTATTTCTGAAGACTCTACTAATGTATTCTCAATGAATAATTCAAGCTTACATTTTGAATCAGTTTTTTTGTCTGTTTTAAGGATAACGCCGTTAACGATGAAGTCTGGTATATTTCCTCCTTTGTTTCCGGCCATTGCTGTATGAGATAATAAAGCGCTCATGGCTATGGTTGTTGCAATTGTTTTGATGTAATTTTTCATTGTAATTATTTTTTAATATTTATAATTTATTTCCTTAATCAAAGTTCAGCATAAACTTTCCGAAAAAAACATCTAGCACTAAGACTTGGTTACACATGTAAGAAAATTGTTGTTTTTTGTATAAAACAGAAAGAGGCTAAATCTGTTAAAAACTATGAGATCCCTTGCGGTTAAAGGATGCAGGTTGTTTTAAATAGTCGAACCTCAAAAAGTATTTTTTACTATTTGGGCGCCTTATAGGGCTATCACTTCAAGCTTGTTTGTCCTTTGCTATGTTTGTCGCACTGCGGGGTCTGCGCAGAAAAAGCGGAGTCTCCTCGTAGCGCAAACATTAAGCA
>JAWXAS010000025.1:0-34939 GCA_034439635.1 Bacteroidota bacterium
CGCAGTGCGACAAACATAGCAAAGGACAAACAAGCTTGAAGTGATAGCCCGATAAGGCGCCCAAATAATAAAAATACTTTTTGAGGTTCGACTAATTAGCCATTATCTTTCCATTCTTAATAATGTAATCAAAACCGTTGATGTTAAATTTTTTCCCGGAGGCTTGATTAATGAGGTCAGTAATATCTTGTTCAATGGTATGAATACTTCCTCGCGTTTTATAAGCAATATTCAAATAATCGGTATTGATCTCCATTCCTTCGTAAACACCACACAAAATAACGCGCACTGGAATTTTTACTTGCGACAATAAACTTAGATCGCGCGCTTTTGCCCAGTTATCGGCAATTAAAATAATATTATCTGGCTTGCGTACTTTTTTTAATCCGGTTAATATGGCTTCCACCACATTTTCGGGCGAATCGCCACCCTCACCTTTTTTAATAGTAAGCTTCATGGTGTTCACTAAATCTTCTGTGGTTTTTGCCCTGCACACATAAATGCCGCCGGTGATGCCAATTTTTTTATCTACATCTTTTTTATTATCACCATCATTAAAAAACACAAAGTACTGCTGAGCAGTATCTCTCATAAAATGTAATCGTAACCAAGTGTTTATTTCTTTTGCATATGGATACATACTTCCGGTAAGATCTGTAACGATCATTGTTTTTTTCCATTTGCTATTTCGGGCAAGTACTTTGTAAACGCCGTAATTGGAAGTGTCTTCCATATTTGGCTCATACGTTACTTCTTCAGTAGTGCTTCTACTTTCAAATGTAAATTTTCCGCCCTTATCGTAAATTTTATAAACGCCATCTAAATTTCCTTTTTTAAAATTTCCTTCGGCTTTTATATTTCCATTATTATGATACGAAATTTCATATCCTTCTTTTACACCATTCTTGAAGGTTTCTATCAGTTCCTTTTTACAATTCTTCGAATAATAGGTTATTGGCCCATCTAATATTCCATTATTATAAAACGTTTCTTGCTTCACGCAGTTGCTTAAATTATTATGCCACTGTATCTCTAATCCTTGCTTTTTGCTATTCTTGTAAACTACTTCTGCTTTAAATTTACCTGTGCCATAATAAGTGCGCCAAACACCCTGGCGTAAACTGTCCTTATCTACTTTGTTTATGGTGTCGCCATCCCTAACATCGTAATGCATGTTTTGGGCATTGGCTTTTAAAGCTATGACTATCAAAATAATATAAAAGGGAAATCTGCCCATTTTAAGTATAAATTTGATTAAATTTGTGTGATTAAGCAAATTGTATGCTCGAAAAGATCAATATTTTACTGGGGGAGGTTGAATCTTTTACCGCTCAAACTAAGGAGCAGGTGGAAGAATACCGTATAAAATGGCTAAGTAAAAAAGGGGAAATAAGCATTTTATTTGACGATTTTAGAACGGTTCCAAATGAATTAAAGAAAGAAATTGGCGCTAAATTAAATGATCTTAGAAACAAAGCTCAAGAGCGTATCAACGAATTTAAAGAAAAGTTCGAGAATTCTAATGGTGATTCAAAATCTGCCACGGCCGATCATACTACACCGGGATATCCAACAGTACAATTAGGAAGTCGCCATCCATTATCTATTGTTAAAAATGAGATCATTGATATTTTTTCACGGATTGGTTTTACAGTAAGTGATGGAAGAGAGATTGAAGATGATTGGCATAATTTTACCGCATTAAACACACCCGAAAATCATCCGGCACGCGATATGCAAGATACATTTTATGTGAGCTTAGATCCGGAAATGGTATTGCGCACGCAAACATCAAGTGTGCAAGTGCATATAATGGAAAGCCAAAAACCACCGATCAGAACTATTTCTCCGGGACGTGTTTACAGAAATGAAGCTATTAGTGCACGTGCGCATTGTCAGTTTCATCAAGTGGAAGGTTTATATATTGATGAGCAAGTATCGTTTGCCGACTTAAAACAAACACTTTTATATTTTGCAAAGGAAATGTTTGGAGCCGAAACAAAAATAAGATTACGTCCAAGTTATTTTCCATTTACCGAGCCAAGTGCCGAGGTAGATATTAGCTGTACATTATGCGGCGGTAAAGGGTGTAACGTTTGTAAATACACCGGTTGGGTAGAAATATTGGGCTGTGGTATGGTTGATCCGCAAGTGTTAGATAATTGTAAAATAGACAGCAATAAATTTAAAGGCTACGCTTTTGGAATGGGCATTGAACGTATTGCCATGCTAAAATACCAAGTAAAAGATCTTCGTTTATTTTTTGAGAACGATGTACGTTTCTTAAAGCAATTCACTTCTGTTTCTAAATAATTTTTTATGGAACGTTCACGTCGTATAGGTACGATTTTATCTATGTTGGAAAAAGAACCCAATGATATTTTTTTGAATTATTCTTTAGGACTTGAACATGTTGGCAATGGTAATTTTGATCTCGCCGAAGAACAATTTAAGAGAGTCATAGCTATTCAAACAGATTACATTCCTGCATTTTTCCACTTAGGGAAACTGTATGAGCAAATACAACAAACCAAAGAGGCTTTGAAGTATTATAAGTTTGGACTTGAGTGCGCCAAGAAGCAAAAAAATAATAAAGCCGTTAACGAGATCTCAGAGGCTATTTTTATACTGGAAGATTAATTGTTCTTAATGATCTTTTTTAAGTAAACCTTATCGTTAACGCCAACTTTGATTATATAGGTCCCCGCCGTCATGAGCGAATTATCAAAATTTAGTGGAATGCTTAATTTTCCTTTACTCTCTTTTGCTTCGTACAATTCAAATTGCCTTCCTAAAATATCCATAGCGCTAATCGTAATTTTTGAATCAACCGGAATTGTCATATGTAAAGTGATCTGATCTTTGAATGGATTAGGATATAATTCTAAATAAGAAACTGGTTCGATTGAATTTAAATGTGTAGCAACAAAATTTGTATCTACTTTTTGCCCATCGCTGCTGGTTATTCCGCTTAACATTCCGGCGCCATCTTCTGATCGTAAGTTAAAGTAATAAATAGTGTTTTGTACTAGTGTTAATGTTTTTGCTGTAACTGCTGTTGCCGCCCAATTACTGGTCCAGCCCAATGTATTTGTACTTCCTGGTGCCGTACCAATACTGTACCAATAACGCACAATTCCAGAATTTGGATCACCTGATAGTGTCCAGTTAGCCCGCAGCGAATCAGTGGTGTTTACATTAGAAATATCAGAAGCATCACCATCAAAAACAGTGCTAATATTCGACGGAGGTGTCCAATCAATATTAAGATCGTAATAAAAAATAGGCGAGAGGTTTCCTGCTGTATCTTGGCAAATTGATTTTATTTTTCCGGCCGCTTGCACTGGGCTAGGGTTTTGATAACGTAGCTCATTCGCCATACTGCTTCCAACACTTACATTAACTGTTGCAGCACGCGAACGGTAAACTTTTATTTCATCTACACTAAATTTGCAGTTACCACTTCTAAAAGAGATAAATCCGCCATTGCTATATGGCGTAGGATCTGTCCATGTTGCAATTTTAGCATTGTTCATGTAAACATTCATTTTACCTGTAATGCGATCGTAAATAATTTTAATATCATACCATTGTCCCGCATTAAAATTAACAGACGCTGTGTATTGAGCAGCACCAAAAACGTTATTAACCACCTTATAAATTTGAACGGCTTGGTCATCTAATCGGAACCAAACAAAATAACTATTGTTGCGATTACTACTATCGGGTTGATCAACAAAAAAATGTAAACCGGCTCGTCTATTGGTTTGTGTACCTTCAAATTTGGCAAGGAATTGATACAAATAGCGGTTTGATAAACTCTGAGTAAGCGCTGCGTAAATATTTGTATTTGCAGCCACGGTGCTTGTTTCATCAGTTTGTAATAGGGCATTTCCGCTCACAGTCCATGTGCCGGTTTTAACGGTCCACTCCGGATGAATAGCATTATCAAAATTATCTGAAAAAAATCCGCGCGTATAATTGGCGCGCCATTCGGTACCATTAAAATCAATGGCTTGATAATAGCCTTTTTCAACGCCGCTTCCGCCAATATTATCAACGTCGCTAATGCTTGCTGTAAAATTTGTAGTGATCCATGGCGCCAAGGTATTAACGTTTGTATTAGGCGAAATAATATCTGTAGTAGTTGGGGCCGATGAATTTGTAGTGTAGGTTGCACCCCAACCGCTCGCAGTTGTTGCACAATCACTTCTAAACTCAATTAATAAACTATCATTATTAGAGGTAACCGGGCCCGGATTAACAGTTCCTGTATACTGCCCGATCAATGAAGAATTAACCGAGCCCCCATCGTAAATGAACATGTTATCGTAACCTTGCTCTAAATTAAACGAAGTGAAGTTGAGTGTAATGTTAGTGATGCTTGGTTTTGTAATAAGCCAAAATTTGCGTTCGTCGTTCGAATAGTTTGCACTTGGCCCGCCTGTATCATAAAAATTTCCGGCACTTGCTGTATAGGTTGTTACCGTGTAAGTATTATTTATAAGTTTATAGTATTTTGACCAATTCCATAAGGGCCCTGGGTCGGTATGACTTTGATTCGGGTTTTGCTGATGGCCTTTTACTTTTGTACACGCGCCTAATAAACATTGCGATGAACTTCCGCTGCATCCGGGCCCATAATATGTTCTAAGAGGATTAATGCTATTACTTGCGCAAATATCTTTTGATAACGCTGCGGACGAATTATACATGGCATTAGTAAACCACGAAACATTATTAATATAACCTTCATGTTCTATTCCAACGGTGTAAGGATTTTCGCTTCCAACATGCCATGCCTTATTAGATTCTAAAACCATTTGCGTTACTTGTCCGTCGCTACTGCGAACAACATAGTGTGCAGAAGCATTGGCCGAACAATTTTTAAACCATGAGATACATCCGGCATATGTTCCCTGAACAAAATGGATAGTTACCGCTGTAATTTGTGATCCGCTACGCGAGCTATAATTGCAAGTTGTAGGATCCCAAACGGCAGGTGCATAATCAGGGGAGTTAAATGTAGCCGATGAATTTAATTTATAAGATTGCTGACCGCTTGAGATATCATCGTTATTTATGTAAATGTTAGATGAAGAAAGAATTTTTAAATTGGCTCCAAATACTTTTTCAAGATCAGTTGCAAAAACCGGAAATTGATAGTGTATAGCAGCATCTTTATTATTTAGGAACCAAAATAGCTGATACAAATGTGAGTTAAGCACATAATCATCTTTGATATTATCTTGCAAAGGAAGTTCACTAAGTGCAACAAAGATCCTTATGTAATTTTTAAGATCGCCACCATAGATATTATATTTATTTTGAAGAGCAGAAAACGCTGCAGCATATGCCATGATATGATCTTCAGAGCGATCGTTGATGGCATTAACTTTGTAACGTGAAAGAGAAGCTATTAATTGTAAATTATTTCTAAAGTAGCCTTTGCCATTTTCTATGAGGCCAAACACGCCTTTTGCTTCAGGATACCCGATGCAGCTGGGTTCGTAAACTTTGAGGTCCTCAAAACGACTTTGTGTAAATGCAATCGCTTCTAAAACACCGTTAGGAATGGATGGATTAATGAGGTATGCTTTTTTGAAGGTGGATGCGAATTTATTTTCCGGAAAGATGTTCTCTGCTGAAAGCGTTGCGATGAACGAGCAACAAAGAATATAAAGTATGGTCTTTTTCATATTTTTAGTTACGCGAATTTAATCAATTTAAAACCTTGAATTGGGGACTTAACAATTTGGTAAAACCTTTAAATTGATTTAGACTAGATTAGTTATTAAAACCTATGTAAAATAGGATTTTTCAGCCCTTTTTCTTGAGTAATTTAAAGGCTTCTAGATAAGGGTTTAGTACGCTTTTTTTACTGAGTTCGCTTAGTTTTTTATTGACGTGATGTGTATCGTAAAATTGCTTTACAATTTCTTCGTTCAGGGTTTCCTTTAAAATATCGATCAGTTGATCTTTTCGCTTTTTATTAAAATAGCCATTGGTATGAGCGTAATTTTTATAGCTATCAATTAGGCCATATACTTCTTTTATCCCTGTATTATTTACGCTCGAGCATAATTCTACTTTTGGGATCCAACCACTTTCGCTTGGTGGAAATAAATGAATGGCATTTGAGTATTCGGCTTTTGCAATTTTCGCTTTTTGTATATTATCACCGTCGGCTTTTGTAATCACAATGCTATCGGCCATTTCCATAATACCGCGTTTTATCCCTTGTAATTCATCACCGGCGCCTGCAAGCATTAGTAATAAAAAGAAATCCGTCATTTTGCTAACCGCAATTTCACTTTGCCCAACACCAACGGTTTCAATTAGAATAAAGTCAAACCCTGCCGCTTCGCACAATAAAATAGTTTCGTAAGTGGCACGCGCCACACCGCCTAACGAACCTGAGCTTGGTGTAGGACGAATAAAAACGTTTGATTGCGCTGAAAGAAATTCCATGCGAGTTTTATCTCCCAAAATACTGCCCTTACTTTTTGAACTACTAGGATCAATTGCCAAAACGGCAATTTTGTGTTTGTGTTCTAAAAGTTCTTTTCCAAAACTTTCAATAAAAGTACTCTTGCCAACGCCCGGTACGCCTGTGATGCCGAGCCTGAACGACTTTCCTGAATGAGAAATGACACCTTCAATTATTTCGGAAGCTAATAAATGATGATCTGAATTTGCAGATTCAATAATTGTAATAGCTCTGCTAAGGACAGAAATATCACCTTTTAAAATGCCATCAATATAAAATGAAGGATTTGTTTTATGATCCTTGAATTTATTCAAAACGTAAATGTTTTACTGAAATTCCTTTGTTTTGTAATTCTTGTAATGATGCAACGCCAATCCGCAAATGCTCTTGCACAAAACCGTCTGTTACTAATTTATCACTTGCTTCTGTTTTAACTCCATCGGCGGTCATTGGTTGATCAGTTACCAATAATAATGCACCAGTTGGAATTTCGTTATAAAACCCTACGCTAAAAATGGTTGCGGTTTCCATATCAATAGCCATGCAGCGGATCTTGCGCAAGTAATTTTTAAACTCTTCATCGTGTTCCCAAACTCTTCTGTTGGTTGTGTAAACAGTGCCGGTCCAATAATCTTTATTACTTAGGCGAATAGTGTACGAAATGGCTTTTTGTAAACTAAAAGCGGGTAGGGCAGGAACTTCTGCCGGAAAATAGTCATTACTGGTTCCTTCGCCTCTTATAGCAGCAATTGGTAAAATAAGATCACCAATATTATTTTTCTTTTTTAAACCGCCGCATTTTCCTAAAAAAAGAACTGCTTTTGGTTTTATGGCAGATAGCAGATCGGTAACAGTAGCCGCACTTGCGCTTCCCATTCCAAAATTGATGATGGTAACATTATTGGCAGTTGCGCTGCTCATGGGTTTGTCTTTACCTCTTACTTCTACATTATTTTGTTTGGCAAAAAGCTCCACGTAATTTGTGAAATTCACAAGCAAAATATATTCGCCAAATTCATTCAAAGGAACGCCTGTATAACGAGGCAGCCAGTTGTTTACAATTTCTTCTTTGGTTTTCATTTTTTGCTTGTATTTTTAATAGCTTTTTATCCGTACTTCTTATAAGTAAAGATATTTAAAATTAACGTAAAAACCCTGTTCCCCGAGCTAAAATATCCACCTTTCAATATCCGTTTAAAAGAAAGCGGAAAGGATAAGTTATTGGTTTTTGATGCCATACGGAAAAAGTGGCTGCAACTAACACCCGAAGAGTGGGTGAGACAGCACGTGGTTAATTATTTTATTATTCAACAAAAATACCCTTCATCACTTATTTCTCTTGAAAAAGAAATTGAACTCAATGGTATTAAAAAAAGATACGATGTTGTAGTGTATACGAAAGAATTAAAACCTTTTATTATTGTAGAATGTAAAGCGCCCGGTGTTGAACTTTCACAAGAAGTTTTAGAACAAGCATCACGGTATAATTTGATATTAAATGTAGATTATGTTTTTATTACAAACGGATTGAAGGATCAGTTGTATAAAGGTGGTGTCATTGCAAATGAGCTACCTGCTTTTGATGAATTTCTTGGTAAGAGTTAAGTTATTGTCTCCAGTCAATTTTAAAAAATAGATTCCTTCATAAAGCTCTTCCGTTTTTATTTTATTTGTCCCATTAATAAGCTGTCCATTTAATAGTTGTTGCCCATAAAGATTTGTGATATCGTAATTCACAACTTTTTCGCATTCTATTTTTATATTGAGGCTTGAGGAAGTTGGATTTGGAAATAACTCCATCATCATATGCAATTCATTTTCTTTTACATCCGTAACAAACATATTCAATTTGTATTTTCTAAAAAACCGCCAGATCTCTGCGCTAGCATTAAAATCTTGGCATGTAACTCCAATTGGAAAAGCACCCGGCCAGGTGTGAGCGCCGTTTGCAACTTTATATAGCTCTACCTCTGCACCATTTGTTCCGCCAGTGTATCTGTAACTAATTGCCGTTGCGCCATCAGTAGTATTTGTATTTGGAACGCTATAGGTAATAGGAATAGAATTGCAATTATTGTACGTGCGCCATTTTTTTACAACCGAATCTATATTTGCAAATGTTGCATCACCATTATATGGTACTGTTGCGTCGTTGGTGCCGTGAATTTCCATTACCGGAAATGGCCTGCCAGGAATGCAAGTAAACCATCCATTGAGCATGCTCCCAGTAACGGAGGCAATGGCTGCAAAACGGTTCGGTAAATTGCAAGCTAAATAATAACTCATAATGCCACCGTTACTCATACCACAACTGTAAATGCAATTATTATCTATAGAGTATGTAAGTTTTAAAGAATCGATAAGATCACTCATAAATAAAACATCGTTCACGCCAGGACCAAATCCCGCGTTAAAATATTGTTGTCCAGATGGCGCTGTTCCCTCCGGCAATACTAAAAGGAATTTTGCCGTATCTGCAATGGGCATAAAATTGCTGTACAATTGTTGTTGTGATGCGCTTGATGTATAGCCGTGTAAATTAAACACTAGAGGCACGGCTTGGCCTGTATAGCTATTTGGAACGTATAAACGAAAACGACGAAAGATGTTATTTGATTTTATGCTATCTGAAATGGTAATGCCTTGTCCGAAAATTGAGAAGCCTGTTAATACAAGCAGGCTTACTAGCATTAAATTTTTTACTTTGAACATGAAGAAAGATAGAAAAATTAGTTGTTTAACATCACCGGCATCACCAACATTAAAAGATCTTCCGAAGGATTAGCTTTATTATTTGGTAAAATGATCCCTGCACGATTTGGTGCACTCATCTCAAGGATGATCTCATCTCCTTCAATATTACTTACCATCTCAATAAGAAAACGCGAATTGAAACCTATTTCCATATCCTCGCCAATATAGGTACAAACCAAACTTTCGTGTCCTTCATTTGCAAAATCAAGATCCTCTGCATTAATGGTTAAGTGACTTCCTGCAATTTTTACGCGAATTTGATGCGTTGCTTTATTAGCAAATACGCTTATACGTTTTAAAGCTCCTAAAAACGCTAAGCGATCAACTGTTAGTTTATTTGGATTTTGTTTTGGAATAACTGCTTCGTAGTTTGGATATTTTCCATCGATCAAACGACACATTAAATTCACATTTCCAAAACTGAACAAGGCGTTGGTTTTATTGAATTCAACTTTTACAGCATCATCAATTCCTGTGAGCAAACTCTTTAAAACATTCAAAGGTTTTTTTGGCATAATAAACGAAGCAGAAGCACCTGCCTTAGCATCGTTGCGAGTATAACGAACTAATTTGTGCGCGTCGGTTGCAACAAAAATTGAATTACTCTCGGTAAATTGGCAATACACACCATTCATTACCGGGCGAAGATCATCATTGCCCGTAGCAAAAATAGTTTTATTGATAGCAGATGCTAGCACATCACTTTTAATAACGATAGAAGATTGCGTTTCGATCTTAGCCATCTTTGGGTAATCACTTCCGTTGTGTCCGCTAATACTATAATCGCCATTCTCTGTTTTTATTTTGGTAGAGAATTTTGCTTTATCAATAATGAACGAGATGGGTTGTTCGGGCAAATTGGAAAGTGTTTCCATTAATGTTTTTGCCGGAATAGCAATGATGCCACCTTGCGATGATTCAACTTTTACCGAACTGGTAATTGCCGTTTCCATATCACTAGCCGATACGGTTAACTCACCTCTGTCTATTTCAAACAAAAAGCAATCTAATATTGGAACTGTATTGTTTGTTCCTAGAACACCACTGATGGCTTTTAAATGTTTAAGTAAAGTAGAGGCTGAGACAACAAAATTCATATGGCTTAATTTGTAGCAAAATTAAACTTACCGCATAATTGGGGGTTTTATAAGAGCGATAGTTTTAAGCTACTTTTTAACAGGCACAGTAGCCTTAAAATACTCGGTTGTGATGAACAATTTACCAAAAACGAAATACTGAATGGTAGCCCATTCTTTTTTGTCGTCAAAATTCACATAAAGTCTGTCAGGGTCGTACTTGTAGCGAACACCATATTCCAAGTTACGTTGGGAAGGCGTTGTTTTGAAATAGAAAAAATAATTATGTTTTTTGTCGTTTTTATCGGTTAACGTAAAACTTGCAAAGGGTTTGCCCTTATTATTTAGCGAATCAATCGTTGGTTTATCTGAGCTTGTAAAAATAGCTTCGCAATTGAGGTTTAAAAAATACGCGAGGTATTGTTTCATATTTAACTCATCAAAGGGAAGTTTGTTCCCTTTATGATCGGTCAATTCAAATTTCTTGGTGTTTATCACGTCTATCACAAAGGAAGAATCGGGTTTTACCATGTTAGAGTACTCAATTCGGTTTAATTGAGCAGGCGAAAAATTGATCACCGATAAATTACGCCAAAATTTTTCTTCAACAATATAACGCGTATTTAAGTAACCAGTAAAACCGGGTATAAATACAATAAAAGGATCAGTATAATTATCACCACTTTCAATATCTGTTAGCAACATGTGCGTGCCCTCGCCATCCGGCGTTTCGTGCCCTACATAATATTGTTTTATCAGCTCGTCTTTAGCGTATATCTCCACTTTTATGGCCCTATAAGCTAAAACTTTTAACGCTGCTTCTTTGGCCTGCCGGGCAACAGGGTGTTTTACTTCAATGTTTTTAATGGTCTCTAATAAAGTAAGTATGGCATCAGGTCGTACGTAAAATTTATCGTTAACCATCCAGCCTCCTGGCGTTCGCACAACGGTGCATTGTTTACCGTTTTTATCAGCCATAAATATTTTGGTGATAGAAGCGGTGTCTTTTAATTTAAAATTACGTGAGTCCTCATCCAATGTTCCGGTACCACCTTTTTTCTTAAAAATAAAAATGGAGCCTATGATAAGAGCAACCAGTACAACAATGGTAATAAGTGATGAGCGTTTCATTAAGCACTAAAGATAAAGAAAATTAAGAAAGGAGGTATGTCCAGATGTAACAAGGAATACGCCAGATATAATTAAAACTCGCTGCGTGTATCAAATAAGGAGTTAGCAAGTCGGTTATAACGTAAAGTTACCTCAAAACCACCATTGCTTTTGCTCGCTGATTTATATCCTGAAATATTCACGTCGTAAGACATACCGATAGCGTAATCGCCAAGTTCAAGTATTAATTTTGGAATCAAAGCATCTTTTGAGCGGTAGTATAAACCAAATCCAATGGCATTTTGAGTTTTTTCTCCGGTTACTTTAGTTCCGGTTGCCAAGCGTACTTTAAAATAACTTCCTGTAACAAATTCGTAAGCGCCACGAATTTTATACTCTGCGGGAATAGACTTATCCTTTTTACCTTGTTTTTGAAGTACAAAGGCAGGAGTTAATGTAAAGCGTGTATCTTCAAAATCAATATTTGAGAATAGTGAAGCAACTAATCGCATTGGTAAACGATACACTGAACCTGCTGCAAATTCCTGTTTTGGTCTGTTTAAGTGGTAAGCGGCTAATCCGATCCTAACTTTTGTTACGTCATCATGGTCGGTATCAATTTTAACCGAACTTGCTTCGTAAGCAATTCCCATTCCAAGATCTGTTGTAGTATAATTACGAAACACTGCATTCTCTCCTGTATTAGCTTCTGGATCAATAGAATTTCCGTCAAATTGTGAAGCGTAGGTAAGTTTAGTATAGTCGGCTGTATTACCAATAGCGCCGCCATAAATTCCTGCGCATAAAACACTCTTTTTGCTCAACTTTACCAAGCCGCTTATATTAACCATAGCATGAGTTTTTGTTAATTTAGCAGCACCAGCTCTGTCTTGAAACATTACCAAGCCTAAACCCAAGAAAGCTTTTCTTCTTTTACTTTTAAACAATCCAGCATCCACCGAAAGGTTTGCAGTTTGAAATGCCTTACCCATCGATTGCCATTGGTTGCGATAGTTAACAATAGCCCTAAAATATCCAGGAAAAAAACCTGTGTTGGCAGGATTCAACAAAAGTGGAACTTCACTTATTTGCGAGAAGTGAATATCCTGCGCTTTTGTTTGCAAAGCACCTGTTAAAACAAAAATTACTAATATGATTCTCAATTTTTTCATAATACCTTTTTTAGATCTTATCTCACTAATGTTACGTTGCCCTTATATTCTTTTGGTTCGTTAAACACATTACTGAACGTGATATGGTAAGCATATACACCCGTTTGTGCCTGCGCGCCATTAAAGTTCCCATCCCATCCTATATTAGGATCTGTACTTCTGAATATTTCCTGCCCCCATCTATTCCAAATACGCATCTCAAAATTGTTTGAATATTTTCCGCTTCCCAAAATACTAAACACATCATTTTTACCATCACCATTTGGAGAGAAACCAGAAGGCAATGCAGCTTCTTTTTTTCTATCAGTGAACACAGCAACAACTTTGTCTCCTAAGGGATTACCAAAGGTGATGCCAATCGAATCTAAACTTAAAGGACGATTGTTTGTCTCAATATGGTTATCTAATTCCCAATGATCAAATACAAATGTAGTATCAATTGGTTTTGCCTTAAAGCCCATTTGACCTATGAAATATTTACCAGACCAAGCATAGTAAGGTAATACGCTTGTGTTTAGTTTAACAGTTCCAGAACCTGCTGGGCGCACATCCACTGAAATATCGTACGGGCCAACCAAGCCATAACAGCTAACTGTACTAAAAGCCGTAGCCATAAATTCGCAACGATAAGTAATGGCGCGTTTTAATATCGACATGTTTGTATCCCAAAGATCTGTTTGCGTTACAAATGCTCCCGGAAGAGGAACAGTTCCCGGATCTTCATGTTTTTTAAATTCGTTTCGGTAAAGGTCGTTAATGGTTTGCCAGTGAGCCAATATTTCGGTACAACGCAATGGGCCATTTAAAAGATCTTGGTAACGCATCAAATAATCTCTTCTGAATTCGGCATTACCACCGTTCTTATTCATGAGGTTATTAAAAATAATTCCTTGACCATTATAAGCGTTCGGACTCAACGCATAACTTGGTTGAGAGATTGCGCAAGGAGTTGATTTTGGATCGTTAAAAGAACCGCCTTGAGTTACCCAGGTGTATTGGAACGCAGAAGGCATATTCCAAATATAATGATGCCATCTTCCACCGCTAGTAAGTGTATTAGAACCTTTGGCCATTGCAATATTGTAACGGTACAGATCAGCATTTTGACAATAGCTATTCATAATATTCCAGTCAATAAAATTCGGAACATCCATTCGGGTCTTAAGCGTAGTATAAAATTGATTTGGTGGATTAAGAGTTGGAGAACTGAAAGGATAACCAGATGCAAATGTATAAAGATCCGTTGCTGGAGCACCCTTCCAGTTATTAGTGGAAGTATGTGTTTGAACTGATCCCTCTCCGTTATGATAGAACAGCATGGTTGTTTTATCTATAGCAGTTTGTTTATTGTAATGTGCTTCATAATCAACGTCCATTACTTCCTTAAAGTTATAAGTACCCATGTATTTTGCATTTATAAATACCGCAATAGGCTTGTAGTGTAATGGATTTACTTTTAAATTATTTTTAGCGGCTAAGGTTTGAACGAAAACATCTCTTAAGCCTGTGCCCATAGAGCCCGGAACCGGATTGTTTGAATGCGATTCATAATCTCCGCCATATACGTCAAGGCTGGTAAATAGAGTTCGCGAACTCACGCCAAGTTCTGGAACATTAAATATTTGGTTCTCAAAATTACAACCAAAACCACGTCTATCGTCAATATTAAGATTGAAGCCTTTTTGACCTACCAACCATGATTCGTTGATAGGTTTTGACATGGACGAATATCCTTCGGTAACAAAACGATTTTTTCCTTTAGACTGAAGTTCATAATACTCTGTATGAACTGTCATGGCTGGTGTCCCAACTTGGAACCAAAGTGGCGGCACAGCAGGTGGTACAATGGCATTGCTCGCATCAACAGCTATTGAAAGTACACCAAATTTATTCGAGAAATCGGGCTCAAGAACACCTGTTTCACAGAAATACGTATTGGTTTCACAAAAACTAGGTAAGTAATTTAACTCGCAATATCTGGGAGGTGTTACCGGCGTTATTGTAAAATTAGTTTGTGGAAATGTTACAGCACGATACAGGATCATTTGTGTTGGCGGCTGCAATAATGGTGATGCGGGATCATAGAATTGTTGAGAGTTTGGATTAACCGGCCCCCAAGGATTTGGCGCATTAGGCCAAGGAAAGGACCCGTCTATTGTAAAATAAATTGTAAGACATGAGGTGTCGATAGGTACTCCAGGTGCCATATGAAAAAGCTCAAATGTTGGTGAGGAAACGGTTGCAATTCCCGGAGGCTCGCTAAATATTGGCTTCGGACAATAATCGATATAAGCACTTAAGTTATTTACGGCTGAAAATGTGGGCGCTGTATAAACTCTCCATCCTTGCACGCCAACAGTTACGTAATCAGAAATGGGTAAGTTTAAACGACCACGCGTATGGTTCTCTTGGGTGGCTTTTACAAAGATTGAATCGCGAACTACACCATTCGGCGCTGTTAAAATGATCCATTGATTTTTACATTGATCAATAGTAAAATTGGTGTGCATGTTGTGCAAACCGTTCACTATTTTAGTTTCATTACGGCCGCTCATCCAAACAATAGAATACATTCCAGACGTCATAGTAAACGTTGATGGGAACTGCCATTTTTTTAGATTAAAACGGTCATTACTCAGGTAATAACCCGATAAACTAACCGATGCCGTGAAGTTATTGTAAAGCTCTATCCAATCAGATGGTTTGAAGTAGTTGTCTAAATTAGAATTACTTGTATTTGTAACCTGATACTCATTTAAGCAAATGGCAACACCTGACTGAGAATAAGTGAGTTTTGTAAAAAAAGTGGACAGCAAAAACAGGAAAATATAAACCCCTTTAAATCTTGGCATTTGCATAAATTTTAGATGTTAAAATAAATCAATTCAAATATACTAAGCTATACGCTAAAACCCAAAGAAAAGTTGGGTTTGAGGCAATTTTTGTTAAATATTACCTGTTAATTTAATTAATTATCTCGTACCTTTGTGTTTTCCTTTAATTTCCTAGATGAGCGAAGTAATCAAACACGAATGCGGTGTTGCTTTTATAAGGCTCTTAAAGCCGCATGGTTATTACAAGGAGAAGTACGGCTCAGCTCGATACGGTTTGCATAAAATGTATCAGATCATGGAAAAAATGATCAACCGTGGGCAAGACGGAGCCGGAATTGCTACCGTTAAGTTAGATACAGAGCCCGGAACCACTTACATTGATCGTCTTAGATCCATTGAATACAAAGCGGTGCAAGATATTTTTGGGCAAATAAACGATCTTTTTGTAAATGCCTCATTAAAAGAACCTGAAGCTTATAAAAGTGCCGATTGGCAAAAGGAAAATATCCCTTTTTTAGGAGAATTAATTTTAGGCCATTTACGCTATGGTACTTTTGGAAAAAATACGGTCCATAGTTGCCATCCTTTTAGAAAACAAAATAATTGGAAGAGCAGAAACCTTGCTTTAGCCGGTAATTTTAACCTCACTAATGTGGAGGAGTTGTTTCAACAATTAGTAGAACTCGGTCAGCACCCACGCGAAAAAGCAGATACTGTAACGGTTTTAGAAAAGATAGGACATTTTTTAGATAAAGAGAACGATAAATTATTTCGCCAGTTCAAAGAGCAAACGGATGATAACGAGGTGATAAGTAAACTCATTCAAAATAATATAAATGTTACCTCTATTTTAAAGGAAAGTAGCAAAAAATGGGATGGCGGATACGTCATGTGCGGTTTGATGGGCCATGGAGATGCTTTTGTTTTGAGGGATCCCAACGGAATTCGCCCCGCTTATTATTATAGAGATGAAGAGATAGTTGTTGTGGCGAGCGAACGCCCGGTGATACAAACTGTATTAAATGTGCCGTATGAAAAAGTACAAGAATTAAAGCCGGGTCATGCAGTTATTGTAAAAAAAGACGGCACGTTTAGCGAAGAAGAAATTATAGAACCACTCGAACGAAAAGCATGTTCATTTGAACGTATTTATTTTAGTAGAGGTAACGATGCGGATATTTATAAAGAGAGAAATGCATTGGGTAGAAACTTAGTGGACTCGGTGTTAAAGGCCATTGATCACGATCTTGAGAATACAGTATTTAGTTATATTCCAAACACAGCTGAGGTTGCCTTTGGTGGATTGATAGATGGCTTGCACAGACATTGCGATAAAGTAAAATATGACAAGATCAGTAAGAACAAAAATTTGTCGGATACTGAATTAAAAAAAATATTAAACATGCATCCGCGGGTACATAAAGTGATTTTAAAGGATGCCAAACAACGCACATTTATTACGGCTGATGAAACGCGCGATAGTTTGGTGAACTTGGTTTACGATATTACTTACGAAACTGTAAAAAAAGGCGTAGATAATTTAGTGATTGTGGATGATAGTATTGTTCGCGGTACAACATTAAAGCAAAGTATTCTTTCCATTTTAGATCGTTTGCAACCTAAAAAAATAATCGTGGTAAGTTCTGCGCCGCAAATTCGTTACCCCGATTGTTATGGCATAGATATGGCTGTTTTAGGTCGCTTTACCGCGTTTGAAGCCTGTGTGTCCTTATTAAAAGAAAGGCATAAAGAGAATTTGATCGACGATGTTTACGAAAGAGCAAAAGCAGAACTGGAAAAACCAAAAGAAGATCAGGTAAATGTAGTGCGCGAATTATATGCGCAATTTACGGCTGATGAAATTTCGGATAAAATAGCTGAGCTCATTATGCCAAAAAATTTAAAAGCTGAGTTAAAATTGATTTACCAAAGCATCGAAGGCTTACATCAATCGTGCCCTAATAATTTAGGCGATTGGTATTTTACAGGTAAATACCCAACCCCTGGGGGAATAAGAGTTTCTAATCGTGCCTTTGTAAATTATATGGAAGGCAAGAACGTAAGGGCTTACTAATCACAGTTTAGTTTTGTATATTTGAAATACACGATGAAAGTTGTTGTTTCTATAATATCTTTTTTTTACTATCCAATAGCTTAGCTCAAACAAATTTGCTTGGTAACAAAGATTACAAAAAAATGGCTTCCAAAATGCTCAACAATGTAAAGGAAGACATGCCCAAATACGGCTCAGGATATTCAAGCTGGGGATTGCTGTTGCTTCAACAGGCATTGCCTTTTTAAGAAGTTGCTATTGTTGGTACCGATGCCAAAAAAAGAACTGAACCTTTATTTTATACCAAATAGAGTAGTGGCAGGAACTAATCCCGCACATGCGGGAGCAAATACCATCCCATTACTGCAAGATCGTTACGTGGAAGGCCGCACCTTTATTTATGTTTGCGAAAACAAAGTATGTAAACTGCCTATTGAAAAAATGGAAGAAGCCATGAAGCTGATGAAATAGAAATTTTAAAAAACAGAGGGCAAATTAATAAGGCAGTGTAATGGAGTCTGGTTCTATTATTGCATGGGTATAATCATTTTCTAAAAAGCTATTCGGAGAATTCGGAAACGAAATAATTTTATCCTTTGTGATACCCCACGGCTTCCAATAGTCTACTAGCACTTGCGCAAACATATCATCATCCTGGGGATCAAACAAAGATTTATTCGCAGTACCTATCAAAGGAACAGATTCTACAATTACTTTTTCTTCTGTTGACTGTATAGTATATTCAGCAATATGATTTAATAAATAATTGGCATAAACGAATCTTGCACAAAGTTCTTCAAATTGAATTGGATGCAATATTTTATTATAAAATTTATCTGTCATTACCTGCTGGTTAATACCAACTGCACCGTTGTCCTGCAAACAGGCTACGATCCCAAAATCATTCATTCCTAAAGAAAAATTCAGATTAGTGGTTTCGTTTCTGTAATTAAATACATCTTTAGAATACTTGATTTTAAACACCCGGATGCTCCAGAGTTTGGTCTCTTTAAAATCCATTGGGACAACCAACGATTGTAATATCAAATGAAGTTTTTTGAATCTTTCCTGCAAGAATGGAGATAATTTAAACTCATTTCCAATTATGGTGGGTTTTCTTTGCTCAATAATTATATCGTTGTATAAAACACCATACACAAATTTAGCCATCCATTGAAACAAGCGTTCTTCTGGTACGTTTATTACTTCTTCATAGCCAGCCGTAAAAGCTTTTTCTATTTCATCTTCTAAAAGGCATATTGCGTTTTCAATAACAGTTGCTGAACAAGGCATTTTCATATCCTGATATCGGACAGTCTGCTCATCTAACATCTTAAATGTTTTATCTCTTAATGAATAGCGATCCAAAAGCCATTCAGGGAAAACAGAGATTTGTTCTACTTCAGAATACAAATGCTGACCAGTTAAGAAACATGTTTGGGGACTAAAATCAAATTTTTGGAAGGGATTGTAAAGCTGGGTTGCCATGGTACCAAAATTAATAATAAAAATTTGGGTAAATACAACTTTATGTGAACTATTCTATTTTCATCAAAAAGCATTTTGTTAGGTAGCTAATGGTACCTGAAAATTATAAAAAACGTAGATTTCTACTTATGTAGGCAATATATTTGATCCATTATTTACCCCCTTTGACTGCATTTTTATCGTCATATAGGATAAAACACTTTTTTATTTACTGAAAAGCAAAGCCTTTTTTAAACGATTAATCTTTAACATATCTTCGTATAGTTTACTTCGACATTTTGTACCTTTGCCTGACACATACTTAGTATTCAAATTCTAGATCTAATTCATTGGAACTTCCATCAACAAAATTTCTGAGCCATCTGTTAACGACCTTAATTCAAATGAACTTGTATCCCAAATTCCAAATCCATCACGTTCGTTAAGTTCTTGTTCGTTCAAATTAAAACTTCCTTTAATTACAAACGCATAAACACCACTTGTTGTTTTATTAAAGTTGTATAAAGCGGTTTTATCTTTATCAAATGTGCCTAAATTGAACCAAGCATCTTGATGGATCCACACAACACCATTGCCGCTTTCGGGCGAAAGAATGTTTTGTAATTTATTTTTGCGATCGGTCACATTCAGTTTTTGTTGATCGTAACGAGGTTTTACATTTTTGATTTTAGGAGAAACCCAGATCTGTAAAAGGTTTGTTTTTGTTTTTCCGCTATTGAATTCGCTATGTTGAATTCCTGTGCCTGCGCTCATAACTTGTATTTCGCCATTTGTGACGGTTGATGCATTTCCCATGCTATCTTTATGCGATAACTCTCCCGTTAATGGAATAGTAATGATCTCCATATTATCGTGTGGATGAGTCCCAAAACCTTTTTCTCCATCAATAATATCATCATTTAAAACCCTAAGAGCACCAAAATGTACGCGTTTTGGATCGTAGTAAGAAGCAAAACTAAAAGTATGATGTGCGTTAAGCCATCCGTGATCGGCATTACCTCTTGTGTTTGCCTTATGTAATATTGTGTTAGCCATAATGTTTATTGATTTATAAAGTACCCTTGTAGAATTGAATATAAAATTACTAATTTTAAATACTAAAGAATTAAACATTAACTATTATTAAGTATGAAAACAGTATTGATAACAGGAAGCAGCAGTGGCATAGGTTTAGGAATTGCTCGCGAATTTGCAAAGACCAAACAATTTAACATTATTTTTAACGGACTCGAAACAAATGGCCCCGAAATTGCAAATGAGATAGGCAAGGAGTTTGGAATTGGCACCATGTTTAGTAATGCCAATATGCTTAAACCCGAAGAATTGCGAAAAATGGTTGAAGACGGTATAGCAAAATTTGGAAAGATAGATGTGTTGGTTAACAATGCGGGTATACAACATGTGTCGGCTATTGAAGATTTTCCGGAAGAGAAATGGAATGCGATTATAGCTATCAATTTAACTTCAGCTTTTCATTTAACTAAAGCAGTTTGGAAGGGAATGAAAGAGCGTAAGTTTGGACGCATCATAAATATTGCATCGGCTCACGGGCTTGTAGCGAGTGAATTTAAAAGCGCTTATGTAGCAAGTAAACACGGGATTTTAGGATTTACAAAAACTATGGCGTTAGAAGGAGCACCTTATAATATAACGGCAAATTCAATTTGCCCGGGTTATGTAAGAACACCTTTGGTTGAAAAGCAGATTGCCGATCAAGCTAAAACGCATGGTATACCAGAAAGTGAAGTAGTAAGTAAAATAATGTTGCATAAACAGGCAGTAAAGGAATTTGTAACGGTTGAGATATTGGGTCAGGCGGCGGTTTTTATGGCAAGCGAAGGGGCTTCAACATTAACAGGGGTTGCACTCCCAATTGATGGGGGTTGGAACGCTCAATAAAAAGTTTTTATGTTTAAGTAATAATAGGTAACTTTGTAATAATTAAATCAATAGCTATGTTTAAATACGTTTTGGTCTTAGTGATGTTAGTCTCAATGGCAAGCGCACAAACAAAAGGAAAAGGTAAGGGAAAAGGTAAAATTCCTGTTAACGACACGGCTGGTGTTTTTGTTCCAGAAGACGTGGAACTAACTCCAATGGACGAGTTTAATCTAACATTGCCTTTAGAGCAAGAAATTGACGGTATAACTGGGGAAATGAAATTCTATAAAGCCTTGAAAAAGAAAAACGATTCTTTAAGAGCTGTTTTTCGCGTTAAATTGAAAAAGGATCAAAACTCATTTAGAGTGTATACAAAACGCCCTAATCCTAAAAAACCAAAGAAGGGTGATAAAATGCAATTATGTATAAATGTTGTTGCTAAGGATACAAGCTTAACGTATTGCATGGGCGATACTATCATTAAAGATCCTGAAACATCAAAATTATTATTCAATAAAATGATAGGCGATACAGCTTACATGTTGATATATGTTGATTCGTACACAAAAACTGGGGGTGCTTGTAGCGGCGGAAAAGAAACTAAAGTATTTTTTGTAAGATGGAATGCCCCTGTTGGTAAAGCCATTTGGAAGGCCAGAACTATTAGCTCGTGTTACAAAACCATTACCAATATGACCAAAACCAATATTATGGAATGGGATGCTCAATCGCCTTTGGTGTTGAGCTATAATAAAGGAGATGCATTTATAGATGTTACTTTTGACCCGGCCAAACCTATGTTAGGATTTCAAACCGGTGGTAGTGGTGCAAGCGAATGATCTTATTAATGTTGTTTAATTTTTTCTTGGGCAGATCTGAATAACGCTTCAAAAATAGCCTTGTATCCTCTCTCACTCATTTATGGGTTGGTGGTTTTTATAAGGAATAGACTGTTTGATACCGGAATTTTAAAAGAAAAAGAGCCCGACATTCACACGATAGGTGTAGGAAATTTAGCAGTGGGTGGTGCAGGAAAAACACCCTTGGTGGAATATCTCATCAAACTCCTTCTTCAAAACGAATTTAAATTAGCAACACTTAGTCGCGGATACAAACGTAAAACCAGCGGTTATGTTTTGGCGAATGAAACTAGTAGTGCAGATGACATTGGCGATGAACCTCTTATTTACAAATCGAAATATAACATTGATGTTGCTGTTGATGGTAATCGTTTAAATGGCGTAAAAAAATTATCAGAGCTTGAACAAAAACCAAATCTTATCTTGTTAGATGATGTATTTCAACATCGGTACATAAGATGCGGACTGAATATTGTTGTGAGTGATTATTCACATCCTTTTTTTTCTGACCATCTTTTACCGTACGGTACTTTGCGAGAACAAAAAAATGGTTTAGTGCGCGCAGACATTGTTATTATTAGCAAAACCCCTGAACGAACTACACCAGTTGAATTGCGTAATGTGTTGAAGGATGTAAAACCAGGGCCTCATCAGCAAGTGTTTTTTAGTTATTTAAAGTATGGCGATCTGTATTCGATCACCGATCATTTATTAAAATTAGAAGTTGAAAAGGAATTGTTTAAATACCACGTGATGGCAATAACAGGAATTGCAAATGCTACTCCAATGATAATGTATTTAAAGGAATTTGCAAATGAAGTGTATCATTTTCCGTTCGACGATCATCATGAATATATTCCAAAGGAACTGGAAGATATACAACGCTATTATGAACAGATCAATAAAACCTATAAGATCATCATCACCACCGAAAAAGATCTTATGCGATTAAAAAATTCAAACATCTGGCCTATTGCAAAAAATATGAATATGTTTGTACTGCCTGTTGAGGTTTCGTTTAAAGATAAAGAAGAAGAGTTTAACCAGATCATTTTAAAGTATGCAAGAACAAATAGATTTCACCACAAAAAGTATTCTTGAGAAGACTAATAATTTTAAACCGCATGTTGGCATTATTTTAGGAACAGGTTTGGGCGGCTTGGTAAAAGAGATCACCGTTGAGCATGTTCTGCCATATACTGAAATTCCAAATTTTCCTGTAAGCACTGTAGAAGGACATAGTGGCAAATTAATATTTGGCAAACTCGGAGGAAAAAATGTAGTGGCCATGCAGGGCCGTTTTCATTTTTACGAAGGATACGACATGAAACAAATTACGTTTCCGGTTCGTGTTATGAAAGCTTTAGGAGTAAAAGTTCTCTGCTTAAGTAATGCGGCCGGTGGCATGAATCCTAAATTTGATGTGGGTGAGATCATGATCATTAACGATCACATTAATTTATTTCCAACAAATCCCTTGATCGGAAAAAATGATAGTCAATTAGGCCCACGTTTTGTAGATATGAGCGAAATGTATAAAAAAGAATTAATTACCCTGGCAAAAAGTATCGCCAAAGAAAATAATATTAAAGTAAGCGAAGGAGTTTATGCAGGATTAACCGGCCCTTGTTTTGAAACCCCTGCGGAATACCGTTATTTATGGCGTATTGGCGCTGACGCTGTTGGAATGAGTACAGTTCCCGAAGCCATTGTTGCTAAACACAGTGGCATGGATTGTTTTGGAATTAGTATTATAACAGATCTTGGAATTGAAGGAGAAGTTCACACAGTTACTCACGAAGAAGTTCAGCAAGTAGCAAATACGCAAGAACCAAAAATGACACTGATCATGAAAGAACTGATCGAGAGATTATAGAGTTTCTTTTTTAATGTACTGATCTTTTTTACTTCCCTCGTACATTTCAAATTTTAGGAATTTACACTCGAGTGAACCGTTGAACAAGGTGATCTTTCGGCTAGGACGCAATCCAATACTTTTAAAACCCTCGTCGCTACTGGTAATTATCCAACAGGTAAATCCTGCAAAGTCTTTTTTGAATTTATCACCAATTTGCTTATAGAATTCTTCGATCTGCTGTTTCTCTATACGTTCGCCATAGGGTGGATTCAAAATAACAAAACCATTTTTTCTATCGGTTTTAATATCAAAAAACGATTCGTTAGTTGTTTTAATGATATCGGTAAGTTTTGCGTTCTTTAAATTGGTTTGCATTTTTTTTACGGTAGGCTCGTAAATATCATTGGCTATAATATCCAATTCATTTTCTTTTATTTTGTTTACCGCACTTTCGGTAATGAGGTCGAATAAAGTCGAATCGTAATTCTTCCAGCGCATGAAGGCAAATTCTTTTCTAAAAATTCCGGGAGGAACGTTGTTTGCTATCAGGGCAGCTTCAATAGCTATGGTACCGCTTCCGGCCATGCCATCAATTAATTGTTTATGCGGTTGCCAGCCGCTTAGCAAAACTAAACCTGCAGCTAAAATTTCGTTGATCGGAGCTTTATTAGTGTCGGTTCTGTATCCGCGCTTGTAAAGTAATTCACCACTCGCATCAATATTCACTGAGATCTCATCTCTAAAAATATGAATGTAAATCCTTAAAACAGGATGAATAAGATCCACATCGGGCCGTTTGCCATAACGTTCACGAAAACGATCCACCAAAGCATCTTTGGCTTTTTGCGACATGAATAAACTGTGTTCAAAATTATCGGAGTTCACCACACATTCAATTTTTATACTATCATTGTAGGTGATGAATTTTTCCCATTCAATTTCTTTTATACCTGCGTAAAACGTATCGTTATCGGTGGCTTTAAAATGGTGAATGGGAATAATTATTTTTAATGCTGTGCGCAAGCATAAATTAGCTTTGTATAAAAACCCAAGATCGCCTACAAAACTAACGCCGCGTTTGAATGGAACAAGGTCTTTTCCTCCTAAGGCAAGAATTTCTTTTTGAAGAACTTCTTCAAGACCAAAAAATGTGGTCGCCTTCATTTCAAAATCGCCGGTTTGAGCAAAGGTATATTTCAAGGCAATTTCAGGAGGCATAATTCAGAATTAAAATTCAGAGATCACTTTTTCAATAATACCAACACATTCCATGATCTGCTGTTTATTGATAACTAATGGTGGCGCAAAACGAATGATATCGCCATGAGTAGGTTTTGCAAGTAAACCGTTTTCTGCTAATTGTAAACACACTTCCCAAGCAGTTTTACCTGCTTTTTCTTTGATCACAATTGCGTTTAATAAACCTTTACCGCGAACAGTTGTAATAACATTTGGGTAGCGATCTTTTATTTTATTTAATTCGGCACGCAAAAGTTTACCAAGTTCTTCTGAGTTCTCGGCTAGTTTTTCGTCTTTTAAAATTTTTAATGCTTCCATAGCAACAGCGCAAGCCAATGGATTTCCTCCATATGTACTTCCGTGTTCGCCTGGTTTAATGGTAAGCATCACTTCATTATTTGCAAGTACGGCGCTTATTGGTAAAATGCCACCGCTTAATGCTTTTGCTAAAACTAAAATATCTGGTTTTACATTTTCATGATCGCACGCTAACATTTTACCGGTACGACATAAACCTGTTTGAACTTCATCAGCTATAAAAAGCACATTGTATGTATCGCATAATCTGCGTACACCTTTTAAATATCCTTCATCCGGCACAACAACACCGGCTTCACCTTGAATAGGCTCTACCATAAATGCTGCAACATTTTTATCTTGCATGGCTTTTTCTAAAGCTGCAAGATCATTGTATGGGACGGTAATATATCCCGGAACAAACGGACCAAATCCTTTAAAACTACTTGGATCTGTACTTGAAGAAATAGCAGCAATTGTTCTTCCCCAAAAATTTCCTTCAGCAAAAATAACTTTCGCTTCGTTTTCTTTTACACCTTTTACATCATAAGCCCAACGGCGTGCTAATTTCAACGCAGTTTCGCCGCCTTCAACACCAGTGTTCATCGGTAAAACCTTATCGTAACCAAAATAAGATGTGATGAATTTTTCGTATTCGCCTAATTTTGTAGTGTGAAACGCACGTGAGGTAAGTGTAAGTTTTTGTGCTTGCTCAGTTAATGCTTTTATCAATCGTGGGTGACAATGACCTTGATTTACGGCGCTATATGCTGCTAAAAAATCGTAATAACGTTTTCCTTCGGCATCCCAAACAAAAACACCTTCAGCTTTTTCAATAACAACAGGAATAGGATGGTAATTATGCGCACCGTATTTCTCTTCTAGCTCTATGAGTTGTTCGCTTTTTGTAAGTGTTGCCATCATGATAAATTGTGTTAACTCCGAATCGAGCAAAGGTATTTAAAAAGCCTTGATATATACCAACATTTCTTCTAAACTTTACAAATAAATGGATTCTTTTTCTGTTAGACGACTTCAAAAAACTCTTTTAAAGGCTAAGCTATGAAAGAGTTTCTTTCATAGTCTAGCAAAAAAACAATTCTACTTCTTAAAGTAAACTTTATAACAAAAAATCGGTAATACCTAATTCGCAGCTGATTTTGGGGAGTATTTTGCCTTGGATTTGCTCACTTTTGGTTAACATATTTTAACAGCGCTTAAACCCGCTCAAACCCGCATCCTCGCTATATTTACCCTTCATCTTATACATCAAAAATTTATGGTAGATATTAATGAAATTAACGAAAAAATTCAGCGCGAAAGTGCGTTCGTTGATATGCTGGGCGTTGAAATGGATAAAGTAATCGTTGGACAAAAGTACATGGTTGAACGTTTGCTAATTGGATTGTTAAGTAATGGACATGTTTTATTAGAAGGTGTTCCGGGATTGGCAAAAACTTTAGCCATCAATACCCTTGCAAAATGTATTGATGCAAAATTCAGCCGCGTGCAATTTACACCCGATCTTCTACCGGCCGACGTTATTGGAACAATGATTTATAACCAAAAACAGGAAGCATTTACCATTAAGAAAGGTCCAATTTTTGCCAACTTTGTTTTAGCAGATGAGATCAACCGCGCTCCGGCAAAAGTGCAATCGGCTTTATTAGAAGCCATGCAAGAAAAGCAAGTTACCATTGGTGAGGAAACATTTAAATTGCCAAATCCATTTTTGGTTTTAGCAACTCAAAATCCTATCGAACAAGAAGGAACTTATCCATTACCAGAAGCGCAAATGGATCGTTTTATGTTGAAGGTTGTTATTGGATATCCAACAAAGGAAGAAGAGCGCAAGATCATACAATCTAATATTTCTCCAGAAGGAATGGCAAAACCAAATGCCGTTTTAAATCCTGATTCCATTGTTAAAGCAAGAAGCGTTGTACGTGATGTTTACATGGATGAAAAAATTGAGCGTTATATTGTTGATATTGTTTTCGCGTCACGTTTCCCAAAGGAATATCGTTTGCAGAAATTTGAAGGATTAATTTCTTATGGTGGATCACCACGTGCTTCTATTAATTTGGCCCTCGCTGCAAAAGCATATGCTTTTATTAAGCGCAGGGGATATGTAATTCCTGAAGACGTTCGTGCTGTTAGTTTAGATGTTATGCGTCACCGTATTGGTTTAACTTACGAAGCGGAGGCAGAGAACATCACAAGCGAACATATCATTACCGAAATTTTAAATACAGTTGAGGTACCTTAAAAATTTTGAATGTAGAATTTTGGATGGTGAATTGGGTTAATTAATTCAGCATTTAAAATTCTTAATTCAACATTATCAATATGGAAACATCAGAGCTGCTTAAAAAAGTTCGCAAGATCGAGATCAAAACCCGTGGATTAAGTAAACAGATCTTTTCGGGAGAATATCATAGTGCATTTAAAGGACGGGGCATGGCTTTTTCGGAAGTTCGGGAATATACCCCCGGAGATGATGTGCGTTCAATAGATTGGAATGTAACGGCGCGTTTTAATGCACCCTTTGTAAAAATATTTGAAGAAGAGCGCGAACTAAGCGTGATGTTGTTGGTAGATGTAAGTGCCAGTGGAAAGTTTGGTACATACGAAAAGATCAAACAAGACTTGATTACTGAATTGTGTGCAGTGATTTCGTTTTCCGCCTCAACTAATAATGATAAGATCGGAATTATTTTTTTTAGCGATAAGATCGAAAAATTTATTCCACCTAAAAAAGGAAAAACGCATGTGTTGAGGATAATTAGGGAGTTAATCAATTTTACGCCGCAAGAAAAGGCAACAAACATTGAAGTGCCATTAAAATTTTTAACCAATGCCATCAAAAAAAGAACAATTGCCTTTTTGATAAGTGATTTTTATGCGCCCTTTAATTATACCGATGCTTTGAAAATAAGTAACAAGCGGCACGACTTGGTTGCAGTTCGTATTATGGATAGAACAGAATTAGAATTGCCAGATGTTGGCTTGATAAAATTAAGAGATAATGAAAGCGGAAAAGTGGTTTGGGTAGATACGGGAAGTAAAGAATTTAGAAAACAATATAATTTAAATCGGGTAAAATTTGATCACGACCTAAAAGATCTTTTTAATCGTAGCGGAATTGATTCAACTGCGGTGTTTACAAATGAGAGTTACGTAAAGCCTTTAATGAATTTATTCAAGAAGAGATAATGAAGAGTTTTTTAAAAATACTATTGATTTTTCTTTTTGTTGTAACCACAAAACTATCTTTCTCACAGGTTACAGTAAGAGCAGTTCTTGATACCGCCAAGATCCGAATTGGTGAACAAGTAAAATTGGATCTGTATTTGTTGTACGATCCAAACAAAGGTATTTCGAAAATTGAGTGGCCTACTATTGGCGATACCATCACCGAAAAAATTGAAGTGATATCAACTACCCCGGTTGACACAACCATGCCTAGTAAAAACGATCCTGGGGTATTGCAACAACATCAACAATTATTGGTGAGTGCATACGATAGTGGTTATTTTGCAATTCCACCTTTCAAATTTATTATCAATGGCGATACTGCCAATCCGGTTTATTCAGAAGCTTTATTATTAGAGGTTCATACTGTACCAACTGATTCAAGTGCAAAAAAAATAAAGGATATCAAAGAGCCACTAGGAGAACAATTTCGTTGGCTTTGGTACAAAGAGTATTTCTATTGGGGAATTGCTGCTTTAGTTTTTATTGCGGCCATTGCTTTATTTATTTATTATCGCAACAAACGTTTGGCGAATAAAATAATTGAGCCTGAAAAACCAAAAATCCCTGCGCACATTACAGCTCTTGCTTCGCTTGAAAGAATACAAGAAACTCAGATCTGGAAAGAGAACAAAACAAAAGAATATTACTCCGAAATAACCGATACGATTCGTTTATATATTGAAGAACGCTATGGCATTATGGCGCTTGAAAGTACAACAGATGAATTATTGAGTATGATGAAAAGTCAGGTAATTGACTACGTGAGTAAAGAAAAATTACAAGTAATGTTGAACTTGGCCGATTTTGTAAAGTTCGCGAAAGTGATACCTATAGAGAAAGAGCATGCTTTAACTTTGCAAAACGCTTTTGATTTTGTGAATGGTACAAAACGTGAAGAGGTAATTACGATCGTAGAAGAACCAATTGCGAAAACTCCTGAAACAGATGTAAACAACGATCAAAACCCATGACAGAATTTTTAGGCGACATACAGTTTGCTGAGAAGCATTGGTTTTGGTTATTACTCATTATACCTGTAATGATCGCATGGTATATTTGGCGCTTGAAAAGCATGGAAGGAGAATTTAATTTTTCTACTTTCAGTCTTTTAAAAGGCATTAAGCAACCTTTACGGGCAAAATTCAGACACTTACTTTTTGCACTACGAGTATTTGCTTTCGTGTTTATAATAGCTGCTATTGCTCGTCCGCAATCGAGAAGTAGTTGGAAAGATTCAAAGACTGAAGGAATTGACATTGTTTTGAGCATGGACGTTTCATTATCTATGTTAGCTAAAGATTTTAAGCCTAACCGAATGGAAGTGGCTAAAGATGTAATGATGGATTTTATTGAGGTTCGCCCTAACGACAGAATTGGTTTAGTGCTATTTGGCGGAGAAGCATTTACGCAATGTCCTATTACAAGCGACCATAAAATTTTGAAGAATATGTTCGAGCAAGTGAAAGCCGGTATGCTTGATCAAGGAACTGCCATTGGTTTGGGATTGGCCAATGCTGTTGCACGTATAAAAGAAAGTAAGGCAAAAAGTAAAGTGGTTATTTTAATAAGTGATGGTGTAAGTAATATGGGGGAAGTTGCTCCCTTAACTGCCGGAGAATTAGCAAAAACATTTGGCGTGCGCGTGTATTGTGTTGGAGTTGGATCAAAGGGAAAAGCTTTACAGCCAGTAGCAATTTACGCTCAGGGAGAATATGAGTACGATTATGTTGATGTGGAGATAGATGAGAAAGTAATGACTGACATTTCGAACATGACCGGCGGAAAGTATTTTAGGGCTACCAATAAAGAAAGTTTAATTACCATTTCAAGGGAAATTGACAAAATGGAAAAAACCATTACCAGCGAAAAAAGTTTTACCAATAAAGCAGAGCATTTTTTGCCATTTGCTCTAACGGCAGCCATATTATTGTTGCTTGAATTTATTTTACGATATACCATTTTTAAAAGCGTGCCATAATGTATAAGTTCGAACATGCCGATTATTTCTATGGCTTTATTTCAATAGGGGTATTTGTACTATTGGCAATATGGTATTTTGCCTACCGAAGTAAGAAAATAAAAAAATTAGGAGATAAGAATTTGGTAAATGCCTTGATCCCATACTCAAGCACTCGAAAGCGTATTGTAAAAATTGTGCTGTTTTGTTTGGCGTTTAGTAGTTTGATCTTGGCCTTATGTAATTTGCAAACTGGAAGTAAGTTAGCCGAAGTTAAGCGCGAAGGTGCCGACCTTATTGTTTGCTTAGATGTTAGCAATAGTATGTTGGCACAAGATCTTACGCCAAATCGTTTGGAAAGAGCAAAGTATGCTCTAGAAAAAATGATAGATGGTTTAGAAGGGGATCGATTAGGCTTGATCATTTTTGCAGGCGAAGCCTATGTGCAATTACCAATAACAAGTGATTATGGCGCGGCCAAATTATTTTTATCATCTATCAATACAAAAATGGTTCCGGTGCAAGGAACAAATGTTTACGCAGCAATTACAAAAGCTGTAGAATCGTTTGGTAAAGATGAAGGGAAAAACAAGGCTATCATTTTAATTACGGATGGTGAGAATCATGAAGTAGATGCCATATTAGCTGCAGAAGAAGCTGGCAAGAGAGGAATAATGATCAATACCATTGGTATTGGCTCAGAAAGCGGTGTGCCAATTCCGTTAATGGAAAATGGCGTTGTAAAAGGTTACAGAAAAGATAAAGCCGGGCAAACGATCATCACAAAGCTTAACTCAGAGATCTTAAAATCAATTGCAGCAAAGGGAAATGGGGTTTACGTACAGGCAAGCCAAAGCGACCTTGGAATGAAAGTAATTTTGAGTAAAGTAGATGAATTGGAAAAATCAAAGATCGACACAAAAATGTTTACCGATTACGAAGATCAATTTCAATGGTTCTTGTCATTGGCTTTATTTTTATTTGTGATAGAATTTTTTATTAGTGAACGCGTAAGTGAATGGTTCAAAAAATTAAACCTATTTGGAAATGCATCAAAGAGTCTATACAAATAAGTTAACAACTTCAATCATGATTAAGTTGTTCTTTGCGACGGCTATACTATTCGCTGGCAATGCTTATTCGCAAGAGGATGCCAAATTGATCTACCAAGGAAATAATCAGTATTTCGATTCAAACTACGTTCATTCAACCAGTTCGTATCGCGAAGCACTTAAAGTGAATCCAAAAAATTATAAGGCCAATTTTAATTTAGGTAATGCTATGTATCGCAATGCCGGAGAAATTAAAAATACTAAAATGGGAATTTTGCAAGGCAAACAAAAAGTGAGCCCCGATTCGCTCGCAAATTTGGTTTACCAAGAAGCTGCTCAAAACTTTGCCATTATTGCTAATACCGTTTCTGATAAAGACACACTTCACAGAGCATGGCATAATATCGGTAATTGCTATTTGCAAAAAAAAGATTGGGATCAAGCCATAACTGCTTACAAAAAATCATTAAAGTTCGATCCTAAAGATGAAGCAACACGTTATAATTTAGCCTACGCTTTAAAAAATCGTCCTCCAAAACAAAATAAGGGTGGTGGAAGTCAAGATCAACAAAAAAATCAGGATCAGAAGCAACAGCAGCAACAAAAAATAAGTAAAGAAGATGCTGAACGTTTACTAAAGGCTTTAATGAATGCTGAGAAAAAGACTCAAGATAAGAGAAAGCAAAAACAGGAAGATGCTTCAAAATCAGATCCGGATAAGGATTGGTAGATTTTTAGTAAAACTTAACGAAGACACCGAGCACGCTCATAGAAAATAGATGTAAATTGAATTAATGAATTTCGTAAACAAAATAAAATATTTTATAGCACTCATACTTAGTGTTGTATTTTATTTTGATGGGAGCGCTCAAAAATTCTATGCACAGGTAAATGCAAAAACGGTACAAGTTGGTCAGATGTTCGAGTGCGCTTTTATTATGAGTGCAAGTAGTTTGAGTCAGGCGGAATTTACGGCGCCAAATTTTAAGGATTTTGAAGTTGCGAGCGGACCAAATCAAAGTTCGATGAGGCAGAATGTAAACGGCCAGGTTTCGGAATCGTTAACGCTCGCGTATTTATTAATTCCTAAAAAGGAAGGAAAATTGGTAATTGGTGCTGCTACAATGAGTATGGGTGGAAATAAATTAACATCAACGCCTATTACTATTGAAGCTACCAAAGGAACGCCACAGGCGAATCAAGCAACGACTACAAGTGGCAAGCCCGACGGAGCAGACGTATTTATAAAAACAACATTAAGCAAAAGCAAATGTTTTTTGGGCGAACAAATAATGATCTCACAAAAAGTATATTCGCGTCACCAGATCATTGCCTTTCAAAAATTCAATCCACCAACGTATGAAAGTTTTTGGTCGCAAACATTACCTTCTACAAGTGGTAAGCAAACAGCTGTTGAGAATTTGGATGGTGTAAATTATTATACATTCGAGATCTTTAGAAATATAGCTTCACCAAACAAAAGTGGTAAAATAAGTTTACTGCCAATTGAAGGAGAAGTAGTGATAAGAAAGCAAACCAATGCAAAACCACGTAATATATTTGAGCAGTTTTTTGGAGCAAGCGGTTTTGAAGATATGGCTGTAAAAGCAAAAAGTAGAGTTGTAACATTAGATGTAATAGATCTTCCGGCAGAGGGAAGACCTGCTAATTTTAATGGCGCTGTAGGAAATTTTGGATATAAAGTTGAAACCAGCCGACAAAGTTTAAAAGCCAACGATGCATTTAATTTAAAGGTAACCATTAGCGGTAAAGGAAATGTAAAGTTGATAGATGCTCCAAAATTGGATCTGCCCGAATCGTTTGAAACCTACGAGCCAAAAATGAGCGAAGGAGCAAATTCAAGAACGTATGATTATTTAATTATTCCGAGACAAGAAGGCGACTATCAATTATCAAATTTAGATTTCTCATATTTTGATCTGGATTCAAAAAAGTACATTACTATTCCTTCACCAAAAATTGCTATTAAAGTGTTGCCCCCCGATCCAAATAGTACAGGCGCGCAAGTGTATAATCCACAAAACAATGTAAAGGAAACAGAAAATGATATTCGCTATATTAAAAAAGGTGATTTTAGTATGACGCGTTCAAGCACCGAGTTCTTTAATTCTAGTAGTCATATTTTATTATTAACCACGCCATTTCTTGCGCTGATATTGGGATTGATGTTTAGAAGCAATTATATAAAAAACAATAGTGATGTAATTGCTGTAAAAGAACGCAAGGCCGTTAAAGTGGCAAAAAAGCAATTGGTGAATGCTGAAAAATTAATGCAAGCAAATAGTAAGGATGAATTTTATACCGAGATCCTAATGGCCATTAATAATTATTTAAGTAATAAATTAAATATGCCATTGGCAGATGTTTCAAAAGAAAATGTAAAAAACGTTTTGAGCTCTCGTAAAGTAAATTCCGAAAAAATTGAAAAGCTAATGAAAACCATTGAAACGAGTGAGTACGCAAAATACGCACCCGGAGCTGTAAGTGGAAATTTAAAAGAAGTTTACGACGATACCATTCATTTGATAACAGGAATAGAGGAAGACTTGAATATTAAAAAGGCATGAAGAAAATAGCGATCATATTTATTTTTGTGTTAGGAATAGTAAATGCTTCCTTTTCAAACGATCTTATTCAAAAGGCTGAAAAAGCTTACGATAATAAGAATTACAAAGAAGCCATTTCGTATTACCAAAAATTGATCAACGAGGGCAATAAGTCGTACGAGCTGTATTTTAATTTGGGGAATTCATATTACCGTAATAAGGAATTGGGTTACGCCATTTACTATTATGAAATGGCGAGGAAATTAGATCCAAACGACCAAGATGTTCAAATAAATTTGGGAATTGCAGCGGCCAAAACCATTGATAAGATAGATGCGAAAGAGAATTTTTTCATTAATGCGGTTCGATCAAATGTTGTAAATGTTGTTTCAACGGATTGTTGGGCATGGTTTAGCATTGCCTTAGTGGTTGTAACATGTATCTTGTTTTTTACATTCATTCATTCGGGAATTGTTATTGTAAAGCGAATTTCATTTGTATTCTCCATCATTGCACTCGTTGCTTTTATAGCTGTTTATTTATTCGGCAGCTCGGCTTTGAATGCAAAAAAGGAAAATAAATTCGCTATTATACTCTTAAAGGAAGTGAAGATTACCAACGAACCAAATTCAGGTGCTACTATGAAATTTGCTTTGCACGAAGGCACCAAAGTGCGCATTGTGGAAGCCAACAGCGATTGGGTTTTAATTAAACTCGATAACGGAAACGAAGGTTGGGTAAAGCAAACAGAAGTAGGGATTATTTAGTTTTTTCTATTGTTCTTGCTATGGCATCTTACGTATCTAGTCGAACCTCAAAAAGTATTTTTATTATTTGGGCACCTTATCGGGCTATCACTTCAAGCTTGTTTGTCCTTTGCTATGTTTGTCGCAATGCGGGGTCTGCGCAGAAAAAGCGAAGCCTACTCGTTGCGCAAACATTAAGCAAAGCCCTAAACAAGGCTTTTCGTTCTATCCCGGGCGCAGCATTACG
>JAWXAS010000026.1:0-14569 GCA_034439635.1 Bacteroidota bacterium
TAAACTAAACTGTAGTGCCGCGCCCGCGATTGCAACGTAAAGCCTTGCGAAGTGCTTTGCGTAATGTTTGCGGAGCGAGGAGGCTCCGCTTTTTCAGCGAAGACCCCGGAGACCGACAAACATAGCAAAGCACAAGCAAGCTTGAAGTGAAAAGCGCGAAAAGGCGCCCAAATTAAAGAAAAATACTTTTTGAGGTTCGACTAATTAGTTCCGCTAATGAAGCAATGTTTTAATAATAATTTAACACCTGAAATTACAGCAATAAAAAAGCCCCGACGATAAATGTAGGGGCTTTTTAAAAAGGTTAAGTGTTATTATTGAACCACTAATTTCTTAGTGCTTTCAGTTTTTCCAACTTTAATTTTAACGAAGTAAACTCCGGCAGTAGCGTTGTTCATGTTCATAGAAACATTGTTCTCGCCAATTGTACCGTTTGTTTTTGTTTCGCTTACTTTTTGACCAATTGCATTGTAAACGCTAATAGCGATATCATTTGCAGTAGATAAGTTTAAACGAACGTTAAAGTTATTTTCAGTAGGATTTGGATATAAAGAGCTTTCTGAAGCATCTGTTTTAGCAGAAGCAATACCTGTTGTGATAGTTGAACCACAAGCAGCAGAAGGGAAGGTAAAGCCAACGTGCGTCATTGCAAAGTAATTACTTACAGGGTTAATACCTTCACTAAGAGGGTTGCTTGAAACACTGAAAGGAATTGCAAAAGTTGCAGAAGTTGCACTTGAAGCTCCGGCTTTCATTTCACCTGACATATAGTGGAAGTAAGCTTTATCTTTTACAGCTGCCAAAACACCTGTAGCGCCTGTAACATTAAATCCACCTGGCTCAGTACTTAAGGTTCCGTCGCAAGTTCTAAACGCTCTAACTTTAATGTTAGGGAATTCGTTCCATTTCGCGGAACTAGTAGTAATACTTGTGTCAGTTTCAGCCCATGAATAAGCTAAAAATGCACCATCATAACTACGAGTGATCTGGATACGAGAATCTGAGGAAACTGAGTTATTTGGTGTTGGATCAGCCCAAGGGTTAACAACAAACCCACCCTCACCTGATGTTGAAGAAGGGCCTTCAGTATCTAAAGAGTCAATAATTAATACATTCCAAGGACTTGCTCCACCATCACCGTAATAATCTATGATCAAAGGACGAGCAGTATTTACATGTGGCCAGTGGTATTCTTCAGTAGTCCATGTGCTTAAGTAGTTCATTGAATCTACATGAGTTGACGCATGGCCAATTGCAGTTGCAATGATGTGCAATTTGTTATTAGCATCAATTGTCATATCAATTCCCTCACTCCAAAACCATGGCGCTTCAACAGTAGTGTTGATGTTGATAGCACGCATTGTGTTTTTTAATTGAGAAATAGCAGGAGTTACAGCATTAAAGTCAATACCATTTACCAATGCCCAGGCAGCACCACCATTAGTAGTTTTATATACTATTGGTTGCATACCTCTGTTAGAAGAACCAACCGGAGAACCTGCACGCATACCGATGAACATTGCGTAACCATTAATACCTGCAGGATCAAATTTTAAATAAGGCTCACCTAATAATTTAGAACCATCAGTTCTTAATTCAGTAGGAGGAATGATTGAATCTTGTGTCCAAACCATTACACCTGAGTTAAAAGTACCTTTTGAAATAGAAGCACCTCTAATCAACTGAGCTGCAAAAGTTGTACCATTGATATCGTTCATTTTTTGGCCTGCAACATAAACACCGTTATCACACAAGTTAAAACCGTAGCGTGGGAAATCATGTTTGGTCATACTTGGAGAAGTTGCAGAGTTAAATGGTGATGCGTTAGCAAAGAATTGCTCATCAGGACCTGCAGCATTTTTTGGAGTTAATGAAAGTGATTTACTTGCGTACCAGCTTCCAACCCAACCTGAACCTGTAGTTACAGGACCTGAACCTACAGCTATTGCCTTATTAAGGTCGGTGTTTGCGTTTCCTGGAAGAATATTCCAAATACCACCACTAGGATAACGACCTGCATTTGTAGCGTCAGCGTAAATAAGGGTACTATCCCAACTTGCTAAATTATTTGTAGACGCATCGTTTTTAGCCCAATAAGCCACAATACTACCTACGTTTGAATCGCCTGCAGGACTAACCACATAAGTTGCTGATTTACGTTGAATAAACGAAACAGCACCTAAAATACGTTGATAGTTTAGTGGTTTTGAAGCAGATACTAAAAATCCGTAAACGTTGCCCGAACCAGAAATTCTATACCATACATTATTAAGAATAGGTGCGCTAGCGCTGCTTGAGCTACTAGAGTTTGGCGTGCTCACTTCCTTTACCGGACCGATAGCTTTATTAGCAGTGGTTGAAGGATTAAGATCCATATTAGCTTTTGAGAAGGCATTTTGAAAGTGCTTATCCTCAACTACTTTGGCATCCTTAAAAAGATGCGTTTGTTTTTGCGAAAATGCACTCATACTTAATAAAAGTGCACCGCTTAAGAGTAATTGTTTTTTCATGTCTGTTGATTTAATTATATGTTATAAAGCTACAACTTGAAATTTAATTTACCAAATGTTAAAAACGCACGAATGGTGCATTTCCCAAATCGAGATGCTGAATAAATTGGTAAACGGCTGGTATTTATACATAAGTGTACAGTTTTAGCGTAATTACGGTATAAGTATTTTTATTAATTTTTTTATCAACGTATTCCAAACAAAGCCATGTTTTATTTTTGAAATTGCTTTTTGTTTTTTTTGATCAATGATTAATGAATTTTCTGCAATGATGATTTCAAGAATATGTAAAATGCTATTTGCATCAGGCCTTTCTATTACCCAGCCAACTTCAGCGCTAACCAAAAGTTCTACGGCGCCTACAGGTGTTGCCGCAACTGCTAATCCATTACTCATTGCTTCTAAAATAACATTCGGAAAACCTTCGCTAAAGCTTGGGCAGATCAATACATCACAGTGTTGCATTTTTTCTAAGAGAATGTGCCGATCGCGAATCTCGCCATGATAAATGATGTTTTTGTGAACTGTTTTTTTGTGCTCCGGAATGGCTCCGATAAAATGAAATTCAAATTCGGATGTGTATTTTGAGATGAGTTTTTCAAGTGCTAAACTTAGCTCTTCTATTCCCTTTCTTCTTTCGTATCTGCCTAAAAACAAAAATTGTTTTTTATCATCGGTTTGTTTAAAGTGTTGTACAATAAATTCCTCTTCAATGCCCGAAGCACACTCAATAATATGTGAATTTTTTACACCTAACGATCGAATGATATCCGTGATTTTTCCACCATACGAGAACACAAGATCTGCTCTTTGGCTTATTTTTTTCACGGGCCCTTTTAAAAGAAGCGCTTTTAAGCCTGAAGTAATTCCGGGCGATGGTTGAAACATTTCGTAACCATGAAACTTCACGCCAATTTTACAACATTTAATGTGACCTTTATATTTTTGATTTATTAAATACCAGCCTGTAAAACCTTTGGTATAAATAAGGTCATATTGACCTAGATTTGGCTTTAAAAATTCAAAAATTAATTTCGAGTGCCTATATGAATTAAATATATAATGCCCCGGAAAGCTAAGAGATACGGGCATTTCAATAATAGTGGGATGAATATATTCTCTTTCTTTTTCTGAAAAGAATTCAATCTTTTTAATATCGTATTCACTTTTATTGAAGTGTATAAGATCCACATGAATTTGGTTGGCAGCAAAATATTTGCACAAGTAATACGAATGCTTTTGCATGCCGCCTATTACATAAGGCCAAATTCCGTCGGTTATGAGAGCAATGTGTTTCAGGCCTGTCTAAATTATTTAAACGCTAAATATAGGTATTTACAAAAAGCCCTTTTATCATAAAAAACATGCAAATGGGCTAATTTAATAGGGTTTTGTTAATTTCCGGCTCAGAAATCCGCTTAGAAGTACTTTGACATTAAAAAAATTATCGTACTTTTAAGCCACAGGTAGAACTACCGCCGGGAGGTAAAACTTCTGGAGGAAAGTCCGGGCAACGCAGGGAAACTCACCATATGAAAATATGGGTACATAAGCCGAAAGTTTATGTAACAGACAGTGCCACAGAGACAAGGTAGCCTTGAGTTAAACCTCGAGGTGATAGTGAAAATGTAGGGTAAGAGCCTACAAGCACCTTCAGCGATGGAAGTGTTTGGTAAACCTTGGGTGTTGAAAGACCAAATAAGTTGCGGTACAAGTGTCCCGCTTTTTTCCGCAAGGAAGCCGTAACGGGTAGGTCGAATAGATAAATGGTAGTTTATATCTTGGCTTTGCTAAGATGAAACAGAACCCGGCTTACATGCCTGTATTTGAAATAAAAATTATATGCTTGTGAAAAGATTAGTTTATTTAGTGCTTTTACAGCTGACATTATTTGCAGCTAAGGCACAGTGTCCTCAGATCCTCGATTATCTGAATAATCCTTCAAGTAGCCCTACGTGGATAAGTTGTAGCGGTGGACCATACACCTTGAATTTTCAATCGCCTTCGAGTTGGGGCACAACGTATACCATAAGTTGGGGCGATGCCTCGGCTAATACTGTAGGAGCAAGTTATGTTGCTAACAGTATTATTCCGCACGTGTATGCTTCGGCAACAAACTCCTATGTTGTTACACTTATAATTCCTGCTCAAACGTGTACCATGACAGGTTTGGTTGTAATGGAATTACCTGTTAATGCTGCGTTGAGTATTCCTATTGGAGGAACTCTTGCCGGATGTTCGCCTGTTAATATTACCTTTAGCAATGTAAGTACCAACGTTAGTTCAACCACCCAATTTACTTATATATGGGGAGATAATACACCCAATTCAAATTTTAGCTCTACAAATATCAATGCAAGTCACATTTATTCAGCAGCAAATGTTACCTGTGCAACTTCAGCAACGTTACTGGCTTGGAATTACTGCTCATTTACCAGTACATCTACTGCCATTATAGGCCCTGTAAATGTTTACGCGCGCGATATTGCCCAGATCACTACTTCTGTTCAAAATCGTTGCTGGCCGGATAATGTTTTTACATTCACAAATACATCAACGCAAAACTGTACAGCTTTTGGAAATAATTATCAGCGAAAACAATATTGGAAATTAGGAAATTATTGGGCCTTCAATAGTTTTCAAGATTCAATTTATCCTTGGCAAAACATCCCGCCAAATACTCCGGTAACTGTAGCTTTCCCTAACCTTGGTGGATTTGTTGTTCAGTTAAAAGATAGTAATGTATGCGGCGTTGATTCTATAACTCAACTTGTAAATATTTTTAATGCGCCTACAGCAAGTGTTGTTGCGCCAACAGGGCCATTTTGTACAAACAGTTTGATCACCTTTACCAACGCATGTAGCCTTGGTGTATTTTATAAATGGGATATGGGTGATGGATCGGGGTTCATTAATTTTCCGTTCGGGCCAAAAACATATTCTTATGCAACAGCCGCAACATACACGGTTAGGTTAGTTGCTTTTATTCCTTTTGGCGGAATGTGTAGTGATACAGATCAGGTTGTAATTACTGTTTTACCAGGGCCAACGGCAACATTTGTTGGCTCACCAACGCAATCGTGTGTGCCTTTAGTAGGTGTAACATTTACCGACAATACTGTAGGGCCGCCTATTGCATGGCTATGGGATTTTGGAAATTTAAATACATCAACACTTCAAGTACCACCTGCGCAAACATACACCTTTGCAGGAACACATACTGTGTTATTGATCATAACAGCCGCCAATGGTTGTCAGGCAACAAATACACAAACGATTCAGGTAGACGCGCCTCCTACCGGTTCATTTAGCGCCACTCAAGTGTGCGCCGGCAGTGTAACAACATTTACTAATTTATCTATTGGAGCCACAAGTTATACGTGGGATTATGGAGATGCTTCACCAACAACTAATGTAACAAACCCTAGTCACACCTATGCCAGTGGCGGAACGTATACGGCTACCCTCACGGTTTCAAATGGAATTTGTTCAGGTACCTATACAAATACAGCGTTTGTAATGAGTTTGCCTGTACCTAATTTTGTAATGACGCCAACTGCAGGTTGCGCCCCATTAGTGGTTAACTATACAAATACATCAACCGGTGCGGTAAGTGTTGTTTGGAAATTCGGAGACGCATCTCCAACTACTACAGTTGCAAGCCCAGTGCATATTTATAATTCACCTACAACTGCCAATCAAACATTCACAGTTACTTTGATCGCCAATAATGCGGGAGGTTGTGGCGATAGTATTAAAAAAACAGTTGTGTTGTTTGGTAATCCAGCACCTTCATTTACATTCTTCCCTAAGTTTGCGTGTACGCCATTCAATATTTCATTTACAAATACAAGTGTTGGTGGAACAAGTAATTTCTGGGACCTTAGTTTTAGTAATACAACTACTGTTACTAATCCTTCTCAAACTTATACCAATGCGCCGGGGTCATCTTCTGTAACTATCCCAATCAAATTGGTTGTTACAAATATCAATGGTTGTAAAGACTCAATTACCGATAACATTGGCGTATTTGCACAACCACAAGCAGGATTTATTGCTGACACCATATTATGTCATCCACGAGTAGTAACTTTTACAAATACTTCCACAGGAGCGTCAACCTATTCATGGAATTTTGGTAGTTCAGGATCGAGCACATTAAGTATTCCGGGATTCCAATATACAAACCCTGGCGCAACACCTCAGGCAAGCTTAACACAATTAAATGTAACAAATTCTGATGGCTGCTCACACTCGTATACATTGAACTCTGTCATTTATCCAAAACCTAATATTGCTTACACAGCTGTTCCTGATAGTGGTTGTTCGCCTTTAAGAGTTAACTTCCCATCTGTTCCCGGGTTTACAGTTTACAATTGGGCTTTTGGAAATGCAAATAGTGCAAGCACCGCAAGTGCAAATACGCAGTATGTGAATTTTACAGCAACAACGCGCACCTTCACATCATCATTGATCGCTAGTGATATTCACGGTTGTTCGGATACTGCATCAAAGAATATTAGAGTATTCCCTGCACCGGCCGCTAACTTCTCGCCGGTAACTGCTACTACAGTATATTTGCCTGAAGCACTGGTTACATTTAATAACTTAACCACTGGTGCAACAAGTTATACCTGGTCGTTTGGAGATGGAACAACATCCCTAACATCAAATACGTTGAATGCTAGTCATACATACTCTGCGCCTAACAGTTATTCGGTAATGTTGATGGCAACTAACGCAAAAGGTTGTCGCGATACATTTAAACTTGTTGAGCGAATCATTGTACTTGATGATAGTTATTTTCAAATGCCAAACGCGTTCACGCCCAATCCAAATGGATCACCGGGCACTACGTTTAATCCTACCGACTTGAGCAACGATATTTTCCATGGCAACATGAAAGGTGTAGTGAAAATAAAATTCACCATTTACTCGCGTTGGGGAGAGGTAATGTTTGCCACCGAAGATCCTACACAGGGCTGGGATGGATATTACAAAGGAAAATTGTGTAATCAGGATATATACGTATATAAAATATATGTAGAATTATACAACGGTCAAATCATCGATAAAACAGGAGACGTTACTTTATTAAGATAGTTCTATGCGCAAGTTCACGTTCATATTAGCATTGGTTACCAGTTCACTTTTGTCTTTTGCACAAAGTAAAGATTTTGTGAAGTTGTTAAAGAAAGAAGCCGCATTCTATTTTAAGAGTGAGGATTATTATAATGCCTTAGGTTTTTATAGAAGGATTGTTGCGCATGATGCAAAGGAAGAGGAAGCGAATATTTTATCAACCTACTGTAAATTAAAATTACAATACCATTTGGATAGCCTTTTGGTTCATGAAAAGGAACTTAAAGCATCTAAGAAATCTGACGCATTATATTGTTTGGCTATGATCAAACACAAACAAAAAATGTTCGACGAAAGCATTATTGTTTTGCAACAGTGCTTAAAAAATAAAAAGCGGATCGTAAATGATGAGGGTGTTAATTTCATGATTGGCGTAAATAGGAATGCAAAAAAATATATGACCAACCCACATCGCTCTATTGTAAGAAACATTGGTAATAATATAAATTCGGTTTACCCTGAATATGTGCCAATTGTTACATCAGATGAAACGGCATTGTATTTTACTTCGCGCAGAGAAGGTGGCGTAAATAATAAAAAAGATCAGTTCGGTTATTATTACGAGGATATATACGTGAGTCACAAAACAAATGGTGTATGGGGCCCTGCCGAAAATGCCGAAAAACCGGTGAACACCGAAGAGAACGATGGCTGTGTTGCTATAAGTCCTGATGGTTATAAAATGATCGTGTATCGTTCAACGCCCGATGGGATCAATGGAAATTTATACGAAACAAAATTGAATGCCAAAGGTAAATGGGAAACACCATTTGTATTTGGTTTAGAGATAAACTCTCAGTACCACGAATCGAGCGCATGCTTTACAAATGATACAAGCGTTATGTATTTTTGTAGTACTAGGCCCGGAGGTTACGGCGGAAAGGATATTTACAGAATAAAAAGATTACCAAACGGAAAATGGTCATCGGCATATAATCTTGGCCCGGGGATCAATACCATTTACGATGAAGAATCGCCATATATGCACGTTGATGGAAACACTTTTTATTTCAGTTCAAAAGGTCATAATACCATGGGCGAATTTGATGTGTTTAGAACAACCTACAATGAAGAAACAAATACGTTCAGCCCTGCCGAAAATTTAGAGTATCCTATAAATACGGTAGGTAACGATGTGTTTTTTGTGTTGAATGTAGATGGGCAAAGAGGATATTACTCTTCGTTAAAAGACGATTCTTATGGTAACACAGATATTTATGAGATCGACACACGCTTTGGTGATAATGATCTGAAAGTAAAAAGTGGTTTATTGTTTAAAGATAATGTGGCAGGCAAAGGAAAAATAACCCTTTTAGATAATGAATCGAACAAAGTGGCGGGCATTTTTAATTCAAATCCTAAAACCGGAAAATTTATTATTGTAGTTAACCCACTTAAAACATATAAGGTTATTGTACAAGAAGAAGGTTATCAATCGGTGGTGATAGAGTTAGAGCCAATTGCCACAGAAAAAAATGAAACAGAATTAACTATCAAACTAATAAAGAAATAAAGTGAAAAAATTAATGTATTTATTCTTTGTTCTTGGAATGGTTTCTAAGAGCTTTGGCCAAGATGCTGAATTCACGCAGTTCAATTCGGTTCCTCAGTACATCAACCCTGCTTTTGCAGGTGCCGGACCAAGCATTCATCGCTTTGCGGGCGCCTATCGTAATCAATGGCCCGGTGTTGAAAGAGGATTTTCAAGCTACCTTGCATCTTATGATGGAAGTTTAGTAAAATACAATGCAGGTGCAGGACTTTATTTTTTACAAGATCAAGCAGGTAGTTCTTATCTTACAAATACACAAGTGGGATTGAACTTATCATATGCATTTGATCTAAATCTTAAATTCAAATTAAGAGCCGGATTGCAATCGTGTTTTAATCAAAAGAAATATCAAGTGAGTCGACTTATCTTTAACGATCAATTGATCACAAACTCTCCAACTTCACTTGACGGAAACGGGCCTGCAGCTCCTTTGCAATTTTTTGATGTTGGCAGTGGTTTATTATTAGATTCAAAATTAATGTGGTTTGGTGTTTCTGCGCGCCATTTAAATCAGCCCGATCAAAGTTTATTGGGTAAGAGTGCTGTGTTGCCAATGCTTATTAGTGCTCATGGAGGTTACCGTTACGAAATTGTAAAGCCCGAAAATGATGCAGATGTTTCACCCCACTCAATTGGAGGTTTAATGCATTACAGACATCAAGGAGTTAACGATCAGTTGGATCTTGGGGTTGCTTACTTTTTTAAAATGATAAACTTTACGGTTTGGTACAGAGGTATTCCTTTTAAAACATATAAAGGTTATAGTAATAGTGAGAGTATTGCCTTCCTTATTGGTTTTGAGCCTATAGGCAAAGGATTTAAAATAGGCTACAGTTACGATTACACTATTTCGAGTTTGAGTTCTAAAACAACCGCAGGAGCTCACGAAATAACCATGTGTTACGAAGTAGGTTCTAAAGGCCCAGTAAAACGTAGGTCGCGCAAAGCCATTGGTGGAACAATGAAGTTCTAAACTTCGTTAAATTTGTTTAAGTAAAGCTTTAATTATCTTCCTTTGGATTTAAAATCCCCCATCATGGAAGAAAACAACAGCCCGCAACCTGAACTTTCGCAAGCTCAAAAGGAAGAAAGTGTATTTGGTAAATATCACATTTTCATCAAAAGCATCATTATTTTTGTTCTCCTTCTTATTTTCATTATTCCTCAGGTAATTATTCACAGCCTTATCGACGAGCGTGAAGGTAATCAAGCGCAAGCGTTCGCTGATATTTCGAGCAAATGGAGTGGAAGGCAAACTATTACCGGACCTATTTTGGTTTTGCCGTATTTGGAGTATTATCGCGATACTAATAAAGTAATGCGATCGGTAAAGCATCATTTGTATGTGCTTCCCGATAAAGTTGATTTTGATGGAAAGGTGTTTCCCGAAAAAAGACATCGTAATATTTACGAGGTTGTAGTGTATAATTCAAAAGTAAAGATCAATGCTTCGTTTGGAAAATTTAACATGAATGGGATCACCATACCAAAAGAAAATTTTGTTTGGAAGGAAGCCTCTGTAGTGCTTGGTTTGAGTGATATGCGTGGCATTAAAGAAAAATTAGAGATGCGATTTGATAATGTAAATTATCAATTCAATCCTGGTGTTGTGTCGAGAGATATTTTTGAATCGGGTGCTATATCACAACTCTTAATCGATAGCGTTGATACATTTTTGGCTTCAGGCCATGATATTAGTTTAGAAATTGACTTGAAAGGAAGTGAGCAATTATTTTTTGTACCCGTTGGTAAAACAACAAAGGTTAAAGTAAACTCTTCTTGGCAAACACCTGCTTTTAATGGGCAATTTTTACCTGATACTTCTACTGTTGACGTAAATGGATTTGCAGCAAATTGGAAAGTATTGCATTTAAATAGAAATTATCCGCAAATGTTTATCGATGATGCGTATAATATTTCATATAGTGCTTTTGGCGTTGATCTTATAATGCCAATTGATGGTTACCAAAAAACGAGTCGTTCGGTTAAATACGCTATGATGATTATTTTGCTAACCTTTTTGGTTTTCTTTTTTGTGGAGATCACACAGCAAAAAAGGATCCATCCTTTTAATTATATTATTGTAGGTTTTGCTTTGTGCTTGTTTTATACCTTGCTATTATCATTTAGCGAGTACATGATATTCTCACTAGCCTATTTAATTGCTACAGTAATGACGGTATTGGCTATTACGTATTTTCTTTATTATTTATTTAAAGGCACAAGAGTTTTTGCGGCCATTGGTGGTATGCTTACCTTGTTGTATGGATTTATGTTTGTTATAATTCAACTCGAGAGTTATGCTTTACTCATTGGAAGTTTAGGTTTATTTGTGGTGATGTTCGCCATCATGAACTATACACGCAAGATAGATTGGTATAATTTGGGGAAAGCTAAAAGTAGCTAGTAGAACCTCAAAAAGTATTTTTTATTATTTGGGCGCCTTATCTGGCTATCACTTCAAGCTTGTTTGTCCTTTGCTATGTTTGTCGCACTGCGGTTCACATTTCATGGGATGCAGAAATAATAATTAGTAAATAATGAGAATAGTAATTGGAATAACAATTTTGTTTTTTGTTTTTTCGTCTTGTAATTTCAATCAAGAGGAATTAAAAGAGAATGGTGCAAATATGGAATGGCCTGAAAATGTTGTAATTTGTGTAAAAGGAAAGTACACATCAAAAAAACATCAATTAAAAATTAACGTTTTATTAAAGGATAAATTGGTTCTTTTTATCTTACTTAACGTCAACGATAGCAGTTTGTTTTCAAGCAATAAGCCAAGTGTTAGTAATTTGCATAAATGGGGATTTCTTTTGGATTCAAATGGAGTTGTTTGGATTCAGAGTTCTGATATAGGATTATATAAACTTTCCAATAAGAATTCCAAGAGTTTTGAGCTTAATTCTTTTGGCGTCATTACGAAGGAAAACTACAAATCAATTCCAAATGGAATATTTGAAATATTGCCTCATGCTATAAAAAGAAAATTTAAATAGAATTATATGTTCGTATCGGATTATTGTTTGCCCCCATTTTAAAATTTAAAATTCAACCAAGGTGAAAAGCCTTAGTTTTTTTATTGCGGTTAATGCTGGCGAAAATCTGGTAAGGTCGAGATGGATAATTGAGAGATTACTGAGGAATACAAAAGGTCAAAAGCCTTGTCTGAATTGTCCATACTAGAGCATTTTCTAAAATAAATCTCAAAAGGAATGAAGATGCTTTTGAAAACTTGAAAAAGGCGCGTGAATTGGGTAATTCTAATGGTGATGATGTTTATTTTAAACTTGTTGAGTATTTTAAAACTAATAAGAAGTAATTGGTTTTATTTTACTCCTTAATAATTTTTACTTGCTTTATTGGAAATTCCGTTGTAACAGCCCCCATTTGACCGCTTGAAAGAGCCCCCTCAAGATCGGAGCAAACAGCCCCCTCAAGATCGGAGCAAAGAGCCCCCACCTTTTATAGTATAGTCGTACTGTTTTTTGCGTTTGATTAAAAGGTTTCTTATGTCGTAATATTTACGATTAAGTAATCTAAATTTGTCCTCTCCAGTTATAATATGAACCAATATTTGGATTGAGACTAATAGCCTTGCTTATATCCACCAATGCTTCCTGGAATTTACTGAGATTTGCTAGGGTGAAGGCACGGATTGCAAATCCGCGCCAACGGGGGTAATCAGTAATACTCCTAGTAATATATGTCTCATTTAGCCTAATTTAAACACCTAAAATACAAAAAAACAAGGAAATTTAGGTTATAATAACAGAGTTTAAATTTAGTCTAGAATACGTTCTCATTTCTTTACCTTTCATGCATTTCTAGTTACTGAAGCAAGTTAAATTTCTTTTACAGAATCATTTATAATGGAAGTAAACCCTTAGATCTTTATACCGTTCCGTATTAGTTGAGAAAGTTACCTTACCGTTTTCATTTGAGTAAGAAGTCAATTTGCTCATAAACAGCTCAAATAAATATGGCTTGAGTTTCCCTAAATTATTGGCTTTATGATCATCAGGCCAGTAAAACGACAAGTTAGCTTCAGTATCATTACTATAAGTATATTTTATCCATTTCACGTTGCTATAAAATTCTTTAGTTTGATCGAGTCCAAGTAAAGACAAATTTCCAGTTTTCACTTTCTTGCCACTTGAGTTTTTCTTTGTCTTACTCTTTCCAAAACTAACAAATAGTTTGTAAGTTATTTTTATGTTTTCGTTATCAGCCTTTATCGAATCGATAACAAGTTCCTTACTAATTAAATCAAGTAAAACATCTAGTTTTTGTGCAACTCCAATTTGACTTACCATAACCAATATTAGCATTAATTTTTTCTTCATGATACATTTTTTATTTAGCGATTCATTCTGTCAATTAAATTTGGCGAATAATCATTTGATTTCGTGTCATTTCCATCAGAATCTTTACGAGTTTTAAAATTTGATTCGTAATCCCAATTGTTTTTATCCGATAATTCTCTTAAATATCTTAATAGAAATCCCGGAGTTACTGAGTGAAACGCTCTATCTAAAATAAATAGTTTTTTTTCTAAAACATCAGCATTAATTAATGATTGATATGCGGATGAAGCACATCTTCTTCCTCCAATTATAGCATAGTCATATGGAGGGCTATATCCTACACCAGCAGGAATTTGATATGGGTAAGGAGGATGTAAAGAGTTCTTATAGTTTTGGTCGTAGAGCGATTTTAGTTTCCCATATTGCTCATCGGTTACTGGTATGGATATTTTCGTTACATTTCCTTTAAACCTATCAGGACTCCACCAATCTTTGCTATCTTTCTCAAAAGTACCATTTTTATTGGCTCCCCTATTAGGGAAAAGATGCGATCCATGCTTGGTGTTAGTAAAGCCATAAACGTCTTCTCCTAATCCTATACCAACATGACCACCGGCTTTTCCACCATATTGGTTATTACTTCCGTGTTTGATGTATATGTCAACCACTTTACCTCCATCTTTAGTGTCACTTTCTTGCGGCGCATTATCATTTGGAGTTTTCTTTTCAGAACTTTCACTAGAAGATGATCCGCCCTTGTTATGATAAAACACTACGTTGCCACTTTCATCAACTTTAGCTTTCGTGTTTTCATGTTTGGAATTCCACTTATCTGCCCTTCTTTGACTTCTTTCTGTTTTTTTATCATCCCCTTTTAAACCTAAAAGATCTGCATATAATATCGGATTATTATTAAACACTGCATAAGGTGATTGCCATTCGTAGGTCATTGGATCAACTTCCCATCTCCTCATAATTCTACTATCATACATCCAGTATTCTGCACTTTGTGCGCCTTTGTAAATAGCATCTTCTTTTTCGTGCGAGTTGTGCGAGTA
>JAWXAS010000027.1:0-34459 GCA_034439635.1 Bacteroidota bacterium
GCAAACATTAAGCAAAGCCCTAAACAAGGCTTTTCGTTCTATCCCGGGCGCAGCATTACGGTTTAATTTACACTTAAAAACATCTGCCGCTTTTTTAATTATTTTTTAATTTTTTCGGTAGATTTTTATCGCACTATTTTTAAACAAACTCAATAATAACAAGGCTTACAGAATTTTTGAGGGACGACTATTTATAAGTTAATATCGCTTTCTCTCGCCAACTTTATTCACATTGTGAATCCACTTGTAACGAGGTTTGATGAACGAGCGATTTTTGCGATACGTGCGATCAATGATATACGTAACACCAATTGAATGATGTAAATAATTTGCGCCGCTGTTCGGAAATTTTTTCTTTAAGCCGAATTGCGCCAAACTCTGAACGTTCATTCCCCACTTACTTCCAAACCAGTAATTCATTCCAAAACCAATGTTTCCTGTAAACGCTGTATAGTGTGGTGCAACAAATCGTAAGGTAAATCCAGCACCTAATAAAAAATATGGATCGTATTGCTTACTAATTTTTGCATGCTCATTAAAATGATATTTTGCAAAAAGATCCCAGGCAAAAAATAAAGCCTTACTCGGATTTATCGCTCCATTAATTTCTTTACCCGGCTTGTATCGGTTAAAGGTAAACATCAGTCCATACGTTAAACCTTCCTGACCAATTATTTCGGCACTCCCTTGAGAAGGATAAAAAGGTAAGCTCCAAACTTTTTTAACGGCAAATAATTTTCTGAAGGCATTGCTATTATCATCAACCGCATTCCATCCCGCAGTAAAGATCCAAGATGTTCTTCCCTTATTCTTTGGTTTTGGACTCGAGCTTTCGTCGATACCCAAAAGATTGCTCGCAATTCCACAATTAGCAAAAAGTGAGAGTACGATAATAAATAATATGTACCGTTTTTTGTTCAGTACGCAAATATACAATTTTATCTAATATCCTGAAATTCAATACACAAGGATCCATAACTTCCGTTTTTACCCTAAACTTTTAGTATTAAGTTTTGACTGTGTAAAATTCATTTGGTTTAATAGCTCAGAGGCCTTAAAAATCAATATTTTAGACCAATTTATGAACCGAAAAATACACCTTATAGCCATTGGCGGAAGCGCTATGCACAACATGGCCCTGAGCATGCACGAGAAAGGTTTTACCGTTACGGGCAGCGATGATGAAATAAATGAACCTAGCAAAAGCAGGCTTGCAAAGGTTGGTATATTACCAAAAGAAATTGGCTGGTTCCCTCAAAAAATAAGTGCAGATATAGAAGCCGTTATTTTAGGAATGCACGCGCGCGCTGATAATCCAGAGTTACTGCGCGCAAAAGAATTGGGTTTACGAATATATTCGTACCCCGAATATATTTATGAAGCTACAAAAGACAAAACGCGAATTGTTGTTGGAGGGAGTCATGGCAAAACAACTATCACCGCCATGATATTACACGTACTTGCTAAAAGAAATATAGATACCGATTATATGGTTGGCGCACAGTTGGCAGGATTTAATACGATGGTAAAATTAACCAACTCAGCAAAAATTGCAGTTATTGAAGGTGATGAATATTTAGCATCGCCTATTGATCGTAGGCCCAAATTTCATTTGTATAATCCCAACATTGCCATTATTAGTGGAATTGCTTGGGATCACATTAATGTTTTTCCAACGTTCGATATATACGTTGATCAGTTTGCGCAATTCATTAATTTAATTGAACCCAATGGTTCGCTAATTTATTGCGATAAAGATGAAGTGCTAAAAAAAACAGCAGAAGCCAATGGAAAGCAAATTAAAAAGTTTCCTTATGCTTCCATTCCAAGTGAGATACATGATGGTTTAACTTCGGTGATCTTTACCGGCAAAAAATATTCGCTTGAAATTTTTGGCGAACATAATTTAATGAATTTAAATGCAGCGCGCTTAGCTTGCAGTGAGGTAGGTGTGAGTGATGCAGACTTTTACGAAGCCATTCAAAGTTTTAAAGGCGCTGCCAAACGATTAGAATTAGTATATCGTTCGAACAATTTTAATTTTTATAAAGACTTTGCGCATTCTCCTTCCAAATTAAAGGCAACAACTAATTCGGTAAAACAACAGTTTACCAATAGAAAAGTAATTGCTTGCATGGAGCTTCACACCTTTAGCAGTTTAAATGAAGACTTTTTAAACGAATACAAAGGAGCAATGAATGCGGCAGATGAAGCCATTGTGTATTTTAATCCTCATACCATTGCGCATAAAAAATTAAAAGAGATAAAAACCGAGCAGGTTTTAAAAGCATTTGATCGTAGCGACTTAAAAGTTTATACAAGTAGTGATGAGCTGGTGAAGTATTTAAAGTCGATCAATTACTCCCATAAAGTTTTGCTAATGATGAGTAGCGGTAACTTTGATGGAATAGATTTTGCAGAGTTGGCCAAGGAGTTGAAAGTGAATTGAATTATTTGGGCGCCCCCTGCAGGCCGGGCTTTACGCTGCAATCTTTTTGCCTGAAAAAGGCAAAAAGGATTTCCTCTGCAATCCCTGGCGCGTTCTGGAACTATTGCCTCCGAAAAATTTATCGTTTAATAGATTGGTCACTGAGGCTAGCAGAAGGGCGCCCAAATAAATAAAATGATTTGAAAAAAATACTCCTGATATCCGATACTCATGGTCACTTTGACCCTAAGCTTGTAAAATATATACAAGATGTTGATGAAGTATGGCATGCCGGTGATATTGGCGATATGTGTGTGTGTGAGCAGATAAAAAAGTTAAAACCACTACGTGCAGTTTGGGGAAATATTGATGGGCAAAAAGCACGCGGAGAATTTGAAGAGCATTTAATTTTCAATTGCGAAGAAGCAAAGATCTATATCACTCACATTGCCGGTTACCCCGGAAAATACGCTAATGGTATAAAAGAACGTCTTTTGGTTGAGAAACCCGATGTTTTTATATGCGGGCACTCACATATTTTAAAAGTAATGTACGATAAATCACTAAATTTGCTCTTCATGAATCCAGGTGCATGCGGCATGAGTGGATTTCATCAGGTAAAAACACTTTTGAAATTTGAGATAGACGGAAAAGAAATAAAAAATTTAAACGTAATTGAATTAGGGCCACGAGCAGGAATAAAGTAAGCCACCACCTACACGAATTTACACTAATCAATTCGTTTTAATAAGTGAAATTTATGGCTAAAAAAGATCGGCCAAGCGAGATGATAATTGAAATAAAAATGGATAATCAAAACTCTACATATTTTACCACCGAGGCTTTAGCAAAGATGGTACAAGTGCAAGGTAAAACTCTTGCACAGGTTGTTATTATTTTATGGCAAAACGCCATTGATCCCAATAATTCCTTAGAGATCATTGATGGTTTGCAACTGCGATTTGCCGATGGCGAACGAATTACCATTGGCTGTAATGAAATTGGCAATGGACTTGATATTGTAGAACCAAATTTTCAGGAAACCAAAAAACAGCTAGATACTGAATTTGAAGGCAAAATAAAATTACATGTACTGGATGCCAGCAAAACTAAAATGTGGGAAACCATTCCCGGAAAAATCTTAACCAGCATGCGAGTTACACGTGAAGAAGAAAACTACAAAGCTGATTCATTAGTACTAGATTTTGGTGATGAGGGCAGAACGATCGCAATTAGTCCAAATGATGGATTAGTAATTGATTATTACGAGCAGGTTTAACTCCCTATTTTTAGGGTGTAAATAACCTTCCCTTTTACAGAACCCGACTTTTCAAGAAAGTCCTGATCAAACTCAGATCTTTCCTCCCAATTTGATCTGTTGCTTACATTTATTTGCTTTTTGGTATTGATCATTTTAACAATGAGTGTGTCAAAAAAAGAATTGATGAGCGAATCTCCAAAAGACTGACCATAGCTCCCTACTCTTGGAACAGAAAAACTCATCTCACTTCGTGCAAACAGGGTATCCGTTTTTGCATCAACATTAGAATAACGATAATGCTTATTCACCACGTAATCTGAATCAGTGCCATTGATCATTTTAAATTCGTAGATAACGCCCTTTGGTTCGGAAGTACAAGCATACAGAAAAACTAGAATTATAAATCCTCTTCTCATTTCCTTTTATTATTCTTACGAAAGAACTTTACCAATCGTTCTAAAGATGATGCCAAAATAAGAAGCTAAGTCAGGCTCATTAATAAATTTCATGTTCAAAGTTAATTTAGCAGGCATAATTTCAGTTATATAAGTTTGCTCCGGGTTGCTTGACTTTGCTAATAATTCGTTCTCATTAAAATAGTTTAATGAGGCGTTATCGGTAATTCCGGGACGCACACTTAAAACACGTTTTTGTTCTATAGAATACAAATCCACATATTTTCTCACTTCAGGACGAGGTCCTACTAAACTCATATCACCAAATAAAACATTGATCAGTTGTGGTAATTCATCTAATTTAAATTTCCTTAAAAAAAAACCCACTACAGTAATTCTTGGATCGCGGCCACCAATCGTCAGTAAACCCTTTTTATCGGCATCTGCTTTCATAGTTCTGAATTTGATCAAATTAAAATCTACATTGTCCTTCCCTACTCGTTGTTGGATAAAGAAAACTGCTCCAGCCGAACTCAATTTAATAAAAACGCCAATTAAAATAAAAAAAGGTAAAAGAATTATGAGGCCAAGAAACGAAAAGATGATATCGAATAAACGAATCATATGCTGTTAAGGGCGTTTAAAAAGGCCTTACAAACAGTTTCAATTTGCGCATCGGTTAGATCATAATACAGAGGCAATGTAAGTTCGTTGCTGTAATTTGAATGAGTAACAGGGTAGTTCTTAATGTCATAACCCATTCCCTTATAAAAACTCATCATTGGCACAGGAATAAAATGCACATTTACACTTACGTCGTCATTCGAGATCTTTTGGATCATTACATCTCGCTGCGCTTCAGTAATTCCGCTTATTCGCAGAGGAAATAAATGATAACAACTTTTCTTATCCGCGTTTTCGTAAATTGGAAATACAAGGCGTTTATCTGCACTTAATAATTGCTTGTATTTATCGGCAATATATTTTCGTTTTACTAAAGTATCCGAATCATAACGTTCTAATTCTACTAAACCCATGGCGGCACAAATATCTGTCATATTACATTTATAACCCGCTTCAATAATATCATAACGCCAATTACCCTTTTGTGTTTTTGCTAAAGCATCTTTGTTTTGGCCGTGCAATGTTTTTACACATAAATATTTGTACACCTCTTCATTGTCAAAAGGAGCGGGTAAATTCAAGACAACAGCTCCACCTTCGGCCGTTGAAATATTTTTTACTGCGTGAAAAGAAAATACACTCACATCGGTTAAAGAACCTGTTTTTTTATTTTTATAACTTGCTCCAAACGAATGCGCAGAATCACTCAGCACTAATATTCTTCCCAATTTCGTTTGGTTCTCGCTTTCGGCTTTAAAAGTGCCGGCATGCTTTTTTGCTAAGGCATTTATCTCGTCGTAATCACAAGGTAAACCAGCAAAATCAACCGGCATAATAACCTTAGTACGAACTGTAATTGCTTTTTCGATGGCTGCAACGTTGATATTAAAATCTTCGTCATTAACATCCACAAAAACAGGCCTTGCACCACAATGTACTATTACGTTTGCTGTTGCTGAGTAGGTATATGCAGGTAAAATAACTTCGTCGCCTTCTTTTACATCAAACCAACGTAACATGATCTCTAGTCCTGCCGTTGCACTATTTAAACAAAGTGTATTTTTATTACCACAATACTCCGTAATTTTTTTCTCGAATGTTTTTGTACGAGGACCTGTAGTGATCCAACCGCTTTTTAAGGCAGCAATCACTTCATTTATTATTTTATCATCAATGCGGGGTGGTGAGAATGGGATCATACTATTTTTTGTGTTATAAATATACCGTTATTTTCCAATATTTACTTGTGTGGCACCAAAACCAAAGTCCTTATAAGAACCATCTTGATAGGTGATCCCTTTTATGGACTTTAAAACAGCAATGATCTCCTGCTTTAAGCGTCCGTTGCCTACACCATGAATAAACACTATCTTTTTCATTCCTTTTAGTATGGCCTCGTCTAACTCCTTTTCAAAATACTCTAATTGTAACGATAACATTTCGTGACTGCCCATTCCTTTTGTTGAATCAACCAATTCTTCAATATGGAGGTCAACTTCCTTTTCCAACGATTTTAAATGCTCCTTATGCGATCGCGAAATTTTTTCTTTGGTTTTAAATTCTTTTATAGTGCGTAAACGCTTTATGTCCTCTTCATTTAAAATGGCTTCAATGGTTTGCGTATTTAAAAACTCATCCTTTAATAAAAAAGCATACACCGGAAACTTAAACTCGGAATGTTTGATCGTATCTAAGGTTGAAAGATTTTTAGCTTCAATATAAACACTTTCCGAAATTGGAACTTGCCTGCGGTAATGAGAATTTTTAAACAAAACAGCTTCGATGGTGTGTTGTTGAAAATCCTTAAAGAATTGAATTTTCACTTGCTTGAGCAATACCTTTTGGTAAGGCCCTATATTTCCGTTTTTTAAGGCTTGATAATACGCATCGTCTTTTATAGAGTATGTATACAACATATTAAAGGCCGAAGCATTGTACAAATACAAATTATACTCATTTCTAAGTAAGGGCATTTCGTGATCAGGCTCCACTACAAAATAAATAGCATCTGCAATATTGGCATCGGGAATAAGCTCAATATTATCTACATTTTTATCTACAATAAGTTCGGTATGAATAGCGACCAACTGTGCGGCCAAATAAGGGATCTCAAAACCATCATTCATCTCAACAAAAACGGTAGCATTGTCTTTTATACGCGAAACAATACCTTCTCCTTTCTCGTTAAGGAACCTTACTTTATCTCCAATCCGTAGTTTCATAATTAGTGTATGTTTGGAAAACAAAGTATTTGGATGGATAAGTTTAGTTTCGAGGCGTGCAAAGGCTAAAAATCAGGAGTTTACTAAAGTAAATAACTAATTCTTTAGACAAGCGTAGCGATGAAAATGAACTTATCGGCCAAACACTATTACAAAGGTAATATAAAAGCGCCCTTATCGCGCGTTGAATGGAAATGAATTCTTCTTTCTTCACATAATTTCTCAATCTTTCGAAGTGCCCAATAGCTATTAGAGCCATCGGCAATGATCACTTTTAGTCTTAGTTTATCAAAAAAGCTTTGTTTTGGAATAGCGTTATTACTTATTAAAAGATGCGTTACCGAATAATTGAAATATCCAGGGATCTTATTCTTTTCATTCAGTATTAAAAAATTTGCTACGCTATTCTTACAAAAATTAAAAGTGTTGGTTGTAATGCTTGTATTATTATATGAGATCAAATTTGGCTTCACACTCATGCTATAATGATCAGGATCTTGATGAGAAAGTATAGTATTCAATTTATGTTTAATCGAAACGCATGAGGAACGCGGTACTTGATAAATAACCAACTCATTTTTTGTTTTGGCATTATACGAATTTGCCAAACTATTTAACTGCCAAACTATAATAACGATCAGTAAAGATAAAGCATATTTATAAGAGCGCTTTAAAAACAATGAAGTTATAAAGAATAAAGTAAGTGTAAGATAAATAGCATCAGCAAAACTAAAATCAATACGGTCGATGAACGACCAACCATCGGCATTAAAAATGCTAATGAAATTGATCATGAAAGCAGTAAGAAAATTAATAATGCTGCTAATGATCGATAATTTGAACAAAGCCACAAAAGATAATAGCAATAGGGCGAATGACAAAGGAACAATGATAAGATTAGCAAACGCAAACCAAATTGGAAATTGATGAAATACCAAAAGTGTGATTGGCAAAGTAGTTATGGTTGCCGAAAAAGAAACCACAACACTTTTCCAAATATTTTCTACTACCTTATTCTTTGGCGCGTATAGTTTGTAAATTTTAGGGGAGAAATACAGAATGCCAAATAAAGCCGAATAACTTAGTAAAAAACCTATATCCTGCACCAATAAAGGGTTGTAAAGCATTAATACAAATGCAGAAACGGCGAGGATATTGATCTGATTTGCCGATTTATTCCTGAAATACAAATTTCCTAAACCCAAAAGATTGAACATGATAACCGAGCGTAAAACCGGAGCCGAAAAACCCGTAATCAATGCAAAGAACCACAAGCATATACTAATGAAGATTAATTGCAACAGCTTGTACTTCTTATTTCTATCTATGAGGGATAATATATAATTCAATACAAGAAAAATAAGTCCTACATGCAAGCCCGAAACGGAAAGAATATGAAGTGTACCTGAGTGAGAAAAACTTTCGAGCACTTCTTTATCAATATCATCGTCAAATCCGGTAATAAGTGCCGAACAAATGGCGCGGGCATTTTCCGAAAGATCAACTTCACCCAGCCGTTTAATAATATTATACTTTATAGCTAATCCCATTTGCCATATAGATGCGCTTGCCCTATTAGTAAGCACAGAAAATGAATTGGAATCCACGTAACTTGTATGGTAAATCGAATGGATGGCCAGATAATTTTTAAAATCGAAAGCATGCGGGTTTTGCGGTCCACTCACTTCCAGAAACATACTTTTTACAAGAATAAAGTTCCCCGGCCTTATACACTTTGCTAATTCACTTTTCTGTACATAAGCAATCACATTCCCTTCGCAATTGATATACCCCGTATCATTTTTGATCTTTAGTACTTTTAAATTTAATTTAAAAGAGCGTGGTTTAATAACAGGAATATCAGACACCTGTGCTATCCAAAGAACCGTATCTGCTTTTGTATAATTACTATAGTGTGATGTTTGATCAATTAACCGAGAACTTTGAGTAAGATTCAATGCGAAAAAGAACAAGAACAAATCAATTACAAGTAAAAAGGAGTGATTAACTTCCTTACTTGTTACTTTTATAAAAAGGAGCATAGTGCCCAATAAAAAAATACCAATGAGTAAAACAAAAGGTAAACCGCTACCGGCATAGTTCAAGCTGGTGAGTATTCCCAAAACAAAGGGGAGCAATATTCTTACAAATGGTATTTTGTTAAGTTGGATCACTCCATTGAAAATTTGAATTAGCTTACTAATTTAATAAATAAAATAGATTTTTAAATGCTTCCTACGAAAGCGCTTTCTGGGCCTCTTCAATTGTACCTTTTTTGTTCCCAATAAATATGCTTTTGCCGGATATAATAACCGGGCGACGCAAAAAGGTATATTCTTGCAAAATGAGTTTTTTGTATTCGTTTTCCTTAGTTGGCTTTGCGGCCAGGGCTTTGTATTTAAGGGCTACTCGGCTAAATAAAGCTTCGTAAGATCCCGCTAACTCATACATTTCCTCGAGTTGTGGTTTTGTAATGCCTTCTGTTTTGATATCCTGTAACTCAAATCCCTTTTCTTTTAATTTAAGCTGCTTTAAGATTCGGGAACAAGTATCACAAGTAGAGAGGTGGTAAACCTTTTTCATAGGCTTACTTCTTGAAATTTGCAGTGGTTAAAATATGAAGTCTTCTTCCGCTAAAGAAGTATAATTTGTCATTGGTAATAATGCCGTTATCTTCCATATCCAACACTCCCACTAATTCAAAATTTGAGTTAAGCACATACGTTTTAAATTTTTGCTTAATAAGTTTATACCCTTTTAATTTGGTATCGTATTTATATAATTCCGATTCATGGTATTCATACTGGATCCTTCCACCTTCTACTCCGTATATTTTACCATGGGTAGAGCGGAAATACACAACATTATCATTAATAAAATTCAATGGCACAAAATAGGTTTCTTTTTCTACATAGTAATCATTGCCGCTCACAAACTCTGTAAAATTACCATAGCGAAGTTCGTTCACATCGATCTCATTAAAGAATTTACCATCATTTAAATTAATGAAATAAAGATTATTCTTTCCTGCTAAAACAAGATCAGCTCCAATTTGAAAATCTATTGGATACTTGAACATTGGCAATGGATTGTTGTAATTCATTGCTCCGCTTGCTGGCTCAACTTGCATCAAGAATGGGGCGCCGTAAACGATCTGATTTACTTTAAAATTAGCAACTCCAAGATTCAACATGAATAGTTTTCCGCCTTGCAAAAAAAGTGCAGATTTACTGACTGTATATTTACTCAAGTCTAATTTCCAATTTACTTTTCCTGTGCTAAAAGCAATGCAATACAAATTATTCTTTCCGGCAAAATAAACGTTCTCACCCTCTATAAGAATATTCGAGCAAATTTGTGTTACAACATCTTCGGATGGACTTTCAAGATTAGAACTTTGCTGTACCCTAAAGGCATTTGGATTAATAATGGATTGTATGAGTTTTTCGTGATTCTTTTCTCCGGTAACATCGGTAACCGACCATGTGGCGCCCGATCGTATATTTAAACCATATAATCCGGAAGAAGAAATAAGCAAGATCGAATCATTGGCCTTTACAGCTTCAGCCCAATCAAAATCATTTGGAATGTTTGTTGTAAAAAGTGTAGCGCCATTCTCAAGACTAACCCCTTTTAAAACTTTTTTCTCTTCAGGCTTAGTCGGAATAGAATACGTTAAACCCATTTTAAACTTAGGGTCAGAAAAAACAAGTTTTGTTTGGTGTTGAAATTGCTCAAAACCTGTATTCTTATTGAATTTACTTGTGCTTACATCGCTAGAGATCATTAAAAGCTCGTCCATGTTATCGGCAATATCAAACTTGCGAACATCGTTTACCCATAGAACAGTGTCTTTGTTTGTATCAAACGCAAATTGATAACCGTTATTTCTGTAAAATTTTCCGCTGGCGTCTTTTTCTCTTACCGTAAAATAAATACTCTTTCGCGCAGTATCAATTTGTTTGTCGTAGATTGAATAATTAAAGCTGTATGTTTTTACGCTGATCTGGGATCCATCATAGAGCTGACCAAGATCCGTTTTCATTACATGAAAAGAGCTCGAAAGATTCTGCCCTATCGCTGAGGAAGCAATAAACAAAAAGCCTATAAAAGCTCTTTTTTTTATATCGAGGAGGCTCTTTTGTAAAAACACTTCTAAAATTCTAAATTGCCTAAAAAGGCCTGCAAATATAAGAAAATAATAGCAAAATTTGTTAATAAAAGCATAAATTTCACAAAGACTTAATGACCTGTAAACCCAGTAAAATCAAGGGTTTTAAAAACTAAAATGATTTATTCGGTCGAGAAATACCAAAAAACGGTTATCAGAAATAAAAGTGTTGATTTAGGATTTTTTACTAACTTAAAACCTTAATTCGCTAATTACCCGAACCCTTTTCTTGTAAAGACGATGTTAATTTATTTACTTGTATATTATTAATAAACTCTTCTCATATTTTTCACTCCTTTTATTGCTCCTGGCCGGTTTTAGCTCATCCGCTCAGGATCAAGACTATTTGAAAATATATAACGATACCAAGCAGAATGACACAACCCGAATATTAGCTCTTTATGATCATATTTGGGAAAAAGTATACACAAATCTTGATACTGCAGAGGCGTTCGCCAAACTTGGTTTAGAAGGCATATTAGCTGCCAAGCACCCAAAATTCAAATCAAAATTCTTTAATGCTTATGGTGCCATCTATCAGTTAAGAGGGAATTATCTTCAAGCCGTTAACTATTACCAGCAAGGTTTAAAATTAAGCGAGCAATTAAATGATCTGCGCGGCCAAAGTATCATGTTGGGAAATATTGGCACTATTTACATCAAACTAAAAGAATTTCAGCTTGGCCTTAACTCCCTAAAAAGATGTTTAAGTGTGATGAAAAAACTGAATGATGAATACAACCAAGCAAGCATTTACAACAACTTTTGCAATATTTACCGTGCTACCAAAGATTATGATCTAAGCATGCGGTACGCCATGCAAAGTAAGGCGCTTTACGAAAAATATGAAGATAAAAATGGATTGGTGTATTGCTATAATAGTATTGCCAATATCTATGAAGAAAAGGGAATGCAAGATGAGGCATTAGCAAATTATAAAATTGCACTAAAATATGCCATAGAAACAGAAAACGTTGCCGAGATCTCTCAAACCTATGCTGAAATGGGCAACTTGCTTTGCCTTAAAGGAGATAACTCACAGGGTATTGCTTATTTGGAAAAGGCAGAAAAACTATCCTTTGAGAACGATGATATTGATACACGCTCAATTGTTTATGTGAGCTTATACCAATACCATAAGAAAAAGAACAATTTTAAAGAGTCGCTGAAGTTTTACGAAAAATATCAGTTCTTACAAGACACGCTTGCTAAGGATAGTAAACAACGCGAAATAAATCAACTGCAGTTTGAGTACACTTACAACAAGAAAGTTGAACAAGATAGCATTACTATGGCAGGCGAGCGTTCGGTTAATCGGGAAAAGTTAAAAGCCAAAAATGCTGAGATAGCTAAAGCCAAGATCCAGCTCATCGCCATTATAGTGGTAGTTGCCTTGCTAATTACTGTTTCGATCATCATTTATAACCGTTTCCGTTTAACGCAAAGGCAAAAACATATTATCGAAGAAAAGAATCGACAAACGGAAGAACAAAAACTCATCATTGAAGAGAAACAAAAAGAGATCTTGGATAGTATCAATTACGCTAAACGGATCCAAGATTCGTTGCTTCATAACTTTGAGTCTATCAAGCGATTTTTTTCGGACACGTTTGTTCTGTCGGACCCAAAAGATATTGTGAGTGGTGATTTTTATTGGCTGAGCACGCATATAAGTAAAGAAACCAAACTTAAAGATGGCAAATCAATTGTTACAGAAATGTATTATGTTGCCGTTTGTGATAGTACAGGCCATGGTGTTCCGGGTGGGTTTATGAGTTTATTAAATATGGCTTATTTAAGTGAGGCTATTAATGAGAGAGGTATTACCGCACCAAATAAAATATTTGACTACGTGCGCGAACGTTTAATAAATACCATAAGCAAGAATGACCAAAAAGATGGATTTGACGGTGTACTAATTCGCTTTGATAAAAAGATGGAATTTGAAGATAAACAATTACTAAAAACAGAATTCTCCCTATCATATGCAGCTGCGTATAATTCTCCTATTTTAATAAGGGATAACAAACTAACAGAATTGGAATCGGATAAAATGCCGGTTGGGTACGGAGAGCGCACCAATAAATTTACTAATTACACTTTAGAAATAAATAAAGGCGATATCATTTATATTTACACAGATGGTTATGCCGATCAGTTTGGTGGACCAAGAGGTAAGAAATTTAAATACAAACAACTAAACGATCTACTCCTGTCCATTAACAATTCGCCATTGGATGAGCAATTAAAAACAATTAAACAAACTTTCAATGATTGGAAAGGTAACATTGAACAGGTTGATGACGTGTGTATGGTAGCTATTAAGATCTAAATTCTTCTTACACTAAGATCAAAAATTGCATTGAGCATTTTCTTTTCTTTTTCTCCAAACATAAGGCCTCTTCTTTCAAATACTTTTTCGGAAGTTTCAAATAGTTTTTCTAACTGATATGTTTCAAAACCTGCGGCGCCACCCCAGCTAAAACTTGGTATATGGGTTGGAGGAAACCCAGCGCCATAAATATTTGCGGCAACGCCAATCACAGTGCCTGTATTAAGCATTGTATTTATTCCGGTTTTTGAGTAATCGCCCATAATTAAACCACAAAATTGCAAACCTGTATCAATAGGTTTTTGTTGGAGATAATTATAAAGCTTCACATTACCATAATTGTTTTTCAAATTGCTATTATTTGTATCAGCTCCCAAATTACACCACTCAGCTACAACACTGTTTCCTAAAAAACCATCGTGTGCTTTGTTACTATATCCGAAGATCACCGAATTATTTACTTCTCCACCTACTTTACTATGTAAACCAATAGTAGTAGGGCCATAGATCTTAGCTCCCATTTTTAAAGCGCTATGTTCGCCTAATGCAAACGGACCGCGAACCATACAACCTTCCATTACCTCAGCATCTTTTCCAATATAAATTGGTCCGCCGATAGTATTTAAAATACTTGCATTAATGCTTGCTCCCTGCTCAACAAATACCAATTTTCTATTTCCAATAACTGTAACTGTTTTTCCAAGCATCTTCGATTTTCTTCCTTTCGTTATCAAATCAAAATCGGCTTTAATGCATTCACCATTATTCTTAAAAATATCGTAAACATTTTTCACAAACATAATTTCACCAGTAGCTTCAATGGTTTTAGATATATTAAATGCTCTAAGCGCTGCTTCCGACCCGTTAAATGCAATAAGAACACCTTTATAGGCCAGTCCTTCGTTTTGCTTTAAATTCTTTACTTGTTGGGGAACAGAACCATTTGGAACTACCGACCCATTAATAAAATAGTTGGTATCTGCTAATTTAGCCGGAAATATGCCGCTTAAATGTGGTTGAGACAAATAACTAATGTCGGCCTTTTTAAAATGTTGTTTCCATTTTTCATCAATACTTAATATTCCAATTCTGATTTTTGAAATGGGTCGTGTAAATGTAAGTGGCAATAAATTTCGCCATACACTTTCTTCATCAAACAAAACAATATTCATAAACTATGAGGATGGAGATTCTGAAATTTTAAATTCGGAGCGACGATTAACTTTATGTTCATCATCAGTGCACTCCACATTATTAGCACATTTGTTCAACAATTTGGTTTCGCCATAACCAATCGCTTTTAATCTTTTTTTATCAACGCCCTTTGCTATCATATAGTCAACTGAAAATTGCGCACGTTTTTTAGAAAGTGCAAGGTTAAATTGGTCGCTTGAGCGAGAATCGGTATGCGAACTTAACTCAATGAATAGTTTTGGGTTTGAAATAAGAACTGTAATTACCTTATCTAATACTTTTTGCCCGGCCTCATCAAATTTATAGTCGCCAAAATTATAATAGATATTCTCAACAATGGTTAATTCCTCTTTTTCTTTTTTATTCTTTAATTCCAACACAGCCAACCATGGATCGTCAACCACAAACTCTCCTAACAATGTTTTATCTGACTCAATAACTTTAAAACTAAACTTTCCTTCACCGTTCTTAGTTATTATTCTATAAATACGCCCCTTACTATCGGCAATATATATCTTTTTAAATCCATTAAAAACAGGATCCTTATCGTCAGCTTCAAAAATATAATTCTTATCCGCTCTTAAATTCTTGAAGTTAAATTTTCCATTGGCGCTTGTAGTGATCTCATTTACTATACCATCCTTAGAATCTTCGCGCAAACGTATCTTTGCATTAGCAATTGGTTTTTTATTCTCATCATAAACAAAACCAAATATATCCATTACCAAATTATCATCATCGGCATTCATTTCACTGATCGTGTTTTTATCCGAAGCCAACACTTTGAAATTAAACTTACCGTTGCCAGAGTAAAAGGTTTTTATCTCTTTACCACTTTTATTTGTAAGTGTTACCTTAGTATTATCAGGCAATACAATGTCACTTTCGCCCATAGTAACCATGTAATTTTGATCTGAAGGAATATTACGGAAGGTAAATGCACCAAACTCGTTAGTAGTGGTTTCTTCCAACACATCACCAAATTCGTTCTTGATCACTAGCTTAGTGTTCTTTAATGGCTTACTCGGATTCTCTCCGTACAAAAGATTACCGGCGAGGGTAAGGTCGTCATTGGTATAAAGATCAGGCAATCCATTTGGGTCAACCGGCAAATTTCTAAAAACAAATTTATCAGACCCTTCTTTATTTGTTACACGCTGAACAATCTTATTTCCATCGGCCAGAAAATACCTAGCTTTACCAGTAAATTGCGGATCAGAATTGTCAATAATGGCCATGTACTTTTTCTCCGCATCTAAATTCTTGAACTCAAAAAAACCTTTGTCGTTTGTTTTAGTGCTTTCTACCAAAGTACCATCTTCTTCTTTTAAAGTAACTTTAATTCCCTTTGCAGGATCTTTTCCGTTTTCGGTAAGCAATACAGTTCCTGAAATTACCAACGATTTATCGGTAAAGTGGAAGAAATAAATATCGTCCTTCCCCTTTCCTCCAATGCGATTTGAAGAAAAATATCCAAGAGTATCATTCATGAACGTTATTCCAAAATCATCATAACTACTGTTAATACTCAAACCTTCGTTACGTTGTAATAACCATTTTCCATCAAGTGTTTTGGCCGAATAAACATCCAATCCGCCATAACCAGGCAAACCATTTGATGAAAAATATAGTACTCCATTGTTTTTTACGGACGGGAACATCTCATCACCACTTGTATTAATATCCGGACCGAGATTGACTGGCTTTTCCCAATTATCGCCATTGCGTTTGCTTACCCAAAGATCTTTTCCTCCGTATCCCCCGCTCATGTCACTAGCGAAGAATAACAAATTATTATCCGAACTAATACTTGGATGTGCCACCGAATATTCATCGCTATTGTACTTAAATGGTTTTGTATTTCCCCAAGTACGATCGTGCCCTAAAGCCGTATAAATTTTAGCTGTATTTCCTTTTTTTCCTCCACCGGTAACTCTTGTAAAGTAAATTGTTTTGCCATCAGAAGAAACGCTTATTGGTCCATCGTGCGATTCTGAATTCACTTTCTTTGAAAACGTTTTGCTCTTTTGGGCACTCGCGCCATTAACCTCAGCAATGTACATATTCAAAAACGGCTGCCCATTGTAATCATTCTTTTCAAACTCTACAAAATCAAAAGTGGTCTTCTCGCCCACATAAATAAGTTTATTGTTCGCGTATACAGGGCAAAACTCTGCGTTAGCCGAATTTATTTTTTCTACATTTTTAACGTCGTATTCTTTAGGTCTGCTCATCCAGTATTTGATCTCAGCGCAAAACTTCTTCACTTTTTTAGCAGACTCTTCGTTAGGTTTTTGTTTTAAATAAAGATTGTATTGCTCCAGGGCTTCGTCGTATTTTCCGTTGGCTTTTAATACCGAGGCAAAATCATAATGTACCTGTGGCTCAACATTTGCATCTGATCCCAAAGCGCTACGATAGGCATTTTCTGCTTTTTCGTATTCATTTACTTTGCGATAACAATCGGCCAGTTTTAAATTAGCTTTTTGTTTTGTAGTTTGTTTCTTTGAAGCATTAACATAATAAGGAATGGCTTTAAAATAACGGTTTTGCTCATAGAGTTTATCACCCTTAGTTATTTGCGAGAACAAGGACATTGTAAATAGTGCTGAAAAAAATATGAGTATAGTTCTAAAGTGCATATATAATTACAAGAAACGTGGTGAAATGATCTTTGATTTGCGTCCTAAAAAATCGAAGCCAATGCTTACTTCGTGCGAAGGCCCTAATCGCTTCTTATCTCTTATGCCGGTATCATAGCTATACCCCACTTTACATTTTGGTGTTACATAATAATTCAATAAAAAACCCGGGCCATACGGAGATCTAAAGAATACTCCGAGCCAAAGTTTTTTATAGAGGAAGAAATTAAAATTGAGATCCATATTACCTTGTCCATTACTAACACCTCTAAAAGCTACTGTTGGCGCAAAAACAACATTTTCATTCAGCACCCATGATTTCCCTATCGTTAAAAACTGATGCGTGCGTAATCGGTAAGTTAAATTACTTGTAAATGTAGTGTCTCTCATATCGATCTCATAAAGATTCCTAGCGGCGAGGTGCGTAAAAGAAAGGCCCAAGAAAAAACTTTTGCTTTTTAAATAAAGTCCGCCATTAAGGTCGAGGGCGCCTGTATTAAAATCGCCGAGATTTTGATTTGTATTGTCGATAGTTTTAAACGTAATTTCATTGTATCTGAATTGATAACGGTTATAACCTGCATTCAATCCAAAAGACAATTTCAATTTATTACTCAACTTAAGAATATAGGCAAAATTTCCTGCAAAGCCTATCATGCTGCGAGGCCCCATGCGGTCGCCAATTATGGTGAATCCAATTCCAACATTTTTATTTAGTATTGGCGCATGCGCACTTATAACACTTGTTTTTGGAGCGCCGTCAAAACCAACCCATTGATTCCTTACATTAGCAACAACAGACAATCCATCACGCGCACCCGCATAGGCAGGGTTTATGATCAGTGGATTGAACTGATAAAGATTGTATTGGGGATCTTGTTGCGCGGTAACATTCCTTACTAAAATAATTAAAAGAAAAATAAATATGTGTCTTCTCATCAAGTTCTGTTTAATTACTAAAAATTTCTATCCACCCTTTTTTCACATCGTTTCCGGGCCCAAGTTCAACTACATAATAATAAGTACCAGAAGCTAAATTATTTTGCGTTTTTGAAGGCCAGGATTTTGTTGTATTATCGTATCCCTTTTGGGTATATAACATTACACCCCAACGATTATATATACTTACAACGTTATCAGGATAATTCTCAATGTTCTCTATGTACAATTGATCATTTTCTCCATCACTATTTGGAGTGATCCCTTTAATAACTATTACTTCTTTACACTTATCATTATAGTTAGTTGTAAAACTTGCATACTTTGAGCATCCATCGCCATTAGTTACGTAAACATTATATACTTGAGCAACGGAGCTTGTTTGTGTAATAGCAATACTTGGTTGAGTTTCACCGGTGCTCCAAGTGTATGTAATACCTCCACTTGCAGTTAAACTGGCTTTTTGATCTTTACACAAAAAATTCTTGTCATAGGTTATTGTGGCGTTAACTTCGGGCTTTACGTTAACGGTTCCATTTGCAACCGACTTGCATCCATCTATACTAGAACCGGTAAGAACATATGCAACCGATGTTGTAGGTGTGAATGAAAGAGAATTTGCGTTGGTAGTTTGAGATGAAGTTGCCCATGTAAATGAAGCTGCTCCACCTGCAGTTAAAATAACGGGTGAGTTGTAACATACACTATTTGGCCCACTCACAATAACGTTTGACTGAAGCCCTTGCTTTATATTCACATTATTTGACACAAACACACACGTTCCTCCAACATATGGCGAGTACATGGCATTTACAGTATAATTACCGCTACTTGTAATTGAGGTTGTGTGATTAGTTGTGGCTATAACGCTCAATGAAGGAACGATATTAGTGAAATAAACTCCATTAAAGCCTATTAATTGATTCTTTAGCACAAATGTATCTCCTAAACAAATTGCGGTTCGGCTTGGCACTGCATATAAACTATCGCGGTGTGTAAAATTTTTGAGTATAACGATAGAAGAAGTATCAGAATTAGGAAAGGAAATTATATCCGGACGTTTATTATTATCAACATCCCACACAGCTAATCCACCGGTAATATGACCATTCATTTGGAAATTTATTGGTGCGTTAGTGAACTGAAACAGAGACACTCTATTGTGCATGTAAACATTAATACTTCCAAAGGTTGATGCTGTTGGCGTAGCCTGACTTACAATAAGATCCTTGAACCCATCGGTGTTTAAATCAGCAAAATTAAAATCAGAGATCTCGTAATTGGTATATACAGTATTAAGTGGGTTGAAACCTGCCAAATTTCCTAATACGTAAAATGGAGAATAAACTGCCACATAATGCAATCCGCTCGGATTTATCTTCCCAGATAAAGCGATTTCTTTTTTTCCATCCCCATCAAGATCTGATAATACGATCTTCTTATGGATAAATCCCGGACCTGGACTAAATTGAAATTGTTTATCCAGTGTTCCAAATAAACTGTACAGAACATAGATTGAATCTAAAACCTCTGAAACAAAAATCAATTCGTCTTTTCCGTTGTTATCGAGGTCACCTGCCTCAACATCAAAATTGTAATTGGTAAAAGAAAGCATATTGGTAATCGTCTTCAATGGCTGACCAGAAAAACTAAGGATCGCTGTTGTACCCGTAGCAGTAGCGTTAATATATGGCCTTACAACAAAAGATTGTGTGGCAATAGATTTTACACCTACCGATACAAGATCCAAAGGGCTTAGCCCATCTAAATTGCACTGCAAAAGTTTACTGCAAACATGTCCTCCCAAAAAAGACTCATCTAAAGAATCCTTATTAAATTGCAATGGAAATCCGGTATTCTTAAGTGTAATAATGCTGCCAAAAGAGTTGATCAAAGCATAATCGGTTAATCTATCCGAGTTAAAACGGCCCGAAACAGCATTTCCCTTAATAGTTGAAGGATGATAATAAATGGCCGTCATGTTGGTAAAAGATGGAGATGTGTTTGTGCCATTACTACTCGACAAAAATAACTTCATATGAGAATTACTCAAAAACCCGGCTGTACTTGGAAACACATGAACAGTGTCAAAATTGATACCTTGTGTTTTAAAGGATGGGTAAGCAGATGATTGAATACGCTCGTGATTTCCTATACATAAATTACCGGCATTTTGCACAACAATGCCTTGGCCCCGAAATATGGAGGTTATAGCAGCGAACAAAAAAAGCAAAACGTTATTTTTCATTTTATTATTCAAATACTTCTATCCAACTTTTATTCACTTTACCCTTGCCCGCATCTATGACGTAAAAATACGTTCCGGATGTCACTTTTTCATCCTTTTTTGGCCAGTAGTTATCTACATTATTATACTTTTTTGTACTAAACAACTTAACTCCCCATCGGTTATAGATGGAAACCTCAGCATCCGGATATAACTCAATGTTATCTATTGTGAATTTAGAATTACCACCACTTAAGGTAATTCCGCTATAGATCTTTAAATTACAAACTCCATTATTATCAAGAATATTAACAATATGTTCGTAGTAATCCTTTTTTTCGTTTGGTCCTATAAAATATGTTATAACTGTATATACGGTATAAGTTCCTTGCGATAAACTATCTATTCCCGAACAATCATTATTGGGACAAAGCGTATCCGGCTTCCAAAAAAATTCTACAGAATAACCTTTTGGTGGATTGTCAATAATCATTTTAATGAAGCCATCTCTTCTGTCAGAGCACGATACATTACCGGGAATTGGAGTAACAGAAGTGTTATTCACAACCATCATATCGGGCTGAAGAAATCCTTGTGTAAGTATACTACCCGAAGTTGACCCAGTACCTATAACCGCTTCACCAATATTATCTGTATAATAAACCGTTTGTGAATTAAGTGTTGTAGTACTTGTTTTGCCTCCCGAGTTAATTACAGAAGGTGAAATACTTTGCGCCATATTATAACCAGCACAAAAGCACAATATGATCAATAAAGTTTTTTTCATCTTACTTATAAATAACATAGTTAATTGTGTACATACCGCCAGGTGCTGCAGTTCCTCCAAAATTATACAAGTTAATATTAACCGCATTTGCTGCCGAAATACTTGCTGAAACAAGAACAACCGTAACAGAGGTTCCTCCAGATAATGTAACTACTACTCTATCACCAACAGTAGCTCCTGCTGCTGCAAACGAAGTTGCTAAATTAGTTGACGGATTTATTGTTCCATAAATTGGTTGTACCGAACCGCCTATTACTTTTTGTAAAACACTTCCTCCTGTACCAAGTTTAAAATCACCATTGATATCTAATTTTGCTGCAGGTACATTAGTTGCTATACCAACATTTCCAATACTTGAAATAAACATTCTATCGGGGGTGTTGTTGGTCCACAAAGACATTGAGTGATTGGTTGAATTATATCCAACGCGTCCTAAAAAGTGATTTGCAGTAGTGCCGAGATTTAAAAAAGCCATATTTCCTGGTGTGCTAACTACAGAAATATCAGCGCCTGCAGTTGTTTGAACAACGAGTTTCTCAGTTGGATTTGAAGCACCAATACCAACATTATCACCTATGTTTCCAAGTTCGGTTGCTGTTAAGGTAGGTTTTGACCAATAAGATAAAGCAGGAATTGCTAACGTGCTGGTGCCGGCAGTTATAACATTACCCGTTAATCCCAATTGCGGGGATATATTTAAACTTGTAAGAAATGGGAATTGCTGAAAGGTTAATACTCCCGAAGTAGCATTAAAACTTATGGATGGTGTTGGAATGTTTAAATTGTAATTTGGATAAGCGCCTAGAACAATAGTTCCAATACCTGAAGTTGCGAAAATTGGCGCAGATGCCGAGATAATAAATGTTGTTGAAGGAATGCCTGAAGGAGAAACATTAACAATACCACTTTGATTAATTGTTACCGACGAATTGCCTCCCGCAGCCGGTCTCCATTCGATGCCATTGAATTGTAGAACTTGCCCGTTAACCGGAATTAATGTAGACAAAGGAGTTCCCCTTAATTTTGCTACCAACTGACTATCTAATTTTCCAATAATGTCTCCACTCATATTAGCAGGATATTCGCCAGTGTTTGTCAAACGTCCTTTTTGATCAGCAGAAAAAGTTGGGATCTTTGAATTTGGAAATTGATTTGATCCAACCGAAACTGCAGTTGATAATTTATTTGTAAGATCCAGAACATTTCCAGTGATACTAATGTTTGAACTAGGAGAATAACTTGTTGATGCCCCGCCTCCCGAACTAAATGCATAAGGGACCGAAGCAAAGGCTGTTTTTGAACCAATACTATTTCCATCCTTCGATACAAGATAATGTGCTTGGCCTAGATTCCAAGGAATTGCCGAAAAGTTATTCAGAGGTGCAATTCCAGTTCCACTTCCTATTCTCAAGTTAATAACCTGATCGAGAGGGACAGTTACCAAGTGCTCTTCCTCATAAACCGCAGTAAGCGTTGCGGCATTTGTAAATATTTTAAAATTTAACGTGAAGGTGGCACCCGGTGCAATTGGAATGCCACTGGCATCTCTAATAACTGCCTGATAATTGATGAAAGGAGGTATTACGTTTTGTGCGTAAGATGCTAAACAAAAAAAGCTAGTTAAAAGTAATAAGGTTTTTTTCATTGAAATATATTTGTATTATACCCTACGTTATTAATTAAGAAATGGTTGGAAATGTTTATAAGGTTTTAGACTCAATTTTAACATTTCCTTAAAATCTTAAAATTTAGAGTAAAAATAAGATATTTTTTCGTTAAAAAGTAGGTTTTTAACGACTAACTCTCCTTTAGGCCTCTGCCTTGTTTTTGGATACGATTTTCATCCTTTAGCTGGAAAATGATTTTATCTAAGATGCCGTTGATGAACACTTTGCTGTTTGGAGTGCTATAATCTTTGCTAATATCAATATATTCGTTTAGCGAGGCTTTTACCGGAACATTTGGTAGATAAGCAAATTCAGTAATGCACATTTGCATTAAAAGCATGTCCATTTCAGCTATGCGATCGAGTTCCCAATTTTTTACGTGCTTTTGGATCAATTCAATATTTGTTTCGCGATAAAGTATGGTTTTTTGAAAAAGTAAGGAAACAAATTCCTCATCATCTTTTTCATCTTTAAGCAATGGTAAGATACGAAATTTACCATCAAATAATTCGAAATTTTTAAGAACAAGATTGTAAGCAACGTAAAGATCATCGGTCCAATAAATACTCTTTTCCTCGAACATCGAGATCAGTACTTCATTCTCATTCAAAACTTTTACGATCACTTCATTTAATAAATGCTTATCATCTTTTAATGTTGGAGCCTCAATTTTTACATACGCCTCAAACTCTTCTGTTTTTTTTATCTCAGTAATGATGCGTCGTAGAATATTGTTATCAATAAATGTTCCTAGCTTTCTTTTCTCGATGAGTGTTTTTAATTCCTCACTTTTATAAATAGCAAGTAACAAGGTGTTTGACACCAATTTTCTATTTGGATTAAGGTCTTCTTGACTTGGTAAACGCTTGTTCTTATTCTCATCAATGATCAATAACTCATTTTGATAAATACCCGCAAAGATATTTATGATGATAAGGTAAAGGTCGTACACCTGATCGATACTCTTGAACAGTTCTTTTTCAAAAACGCTCATGTCGGGCTTTTCATTCTTAAAATAAGAATAAAGCGCCTGCATGGTCTTGATACGTAAAAATCTTCTGCTCAACATGTGTAAAGAACCTTTTTTTTAAGTAACTTATAGTATAGCGTTAATTCGCGCAATTGCCTCTATGCGTTGTTCGCCCAGTCTGTTTGCAGCCAAATACGTTGGTATTCCCTCTTTTTTTGCTAGTTGAAATAAATTAAATGTGGTGTCGTAAATTTTTTCGGCATGTGCCAATGCTCTTTCACGATTATAGCCTTCCAGTTCATAATACACGTTGATGATACCACCGGCATTCACAACAAAATCAGGCGCATACAAAATTCCTTTTTTTCCAACACTTACACCTTGCACAGTTTCATCGGCTAATTGATTGTTTGCAGCACCACAAATGATCTTGCATTTTAATTTTGCTAATGTATCATCATTAACGGTTGCTCCTAATGCACAAGGCGCATAAATATCAATATCCAAGTCGAACATTTTATCTGCGGCAATAAACTCTGCTTTATATTTATCTGCAACAGCTTTAACACGCTCTTCGCTAATATCATTTATATAAACTTTTGCTCCGTCTTTGGTTAAATGCGAAACTAATACTTCTCCAACATGACCAATTCCTTGAACCAATACTTTTTTTCCACTTAAACTATCCGAACCCCAAGTTTCCTTAGCACTTGCTTTCATACTTACATAAACACCGTAAGCAGTAACGGGACTAGGATCTCCGCTTCCACCCATATTTTCGGGCAAGCCGCTCACATGATCAGTTTCCATATGAATAATTTCCATATCGCGGCTGCTCATTGCCACATCTTCGGCGGTGATGTATTTTCCACCAAGACTATTTACAAATTTTCCGAATCTACGGAGCAAAGCTTCTGATTTGATTTTTTTTGCATCACCAATAATAACAGCTTTTCCCCCACCAAGATTTAAACCTGCAACAGAAGATTTGTAACTCATTCCTCTTGATAAACGAAGAACGTCATTCAAAGCTTCTATTTCATTATTGTAATTCCACATACGCGTTCCTCCCAAAGAAGGCCCTAGTACAGTGTTGTGAATAGCAATAATAGCCTTTAAACCAGTGGCGTTATCATTACAAAAAACAACTTGCTCATGATTGTTCAACATCATTTGAGCAATTACCGGGTTCCTATCGAAATCGGTGTTAGATAATTCCATTATTTCCATAAAATGTGAATGGGGAACAAAGGTATGCTTATTTTTGTTTTATTAAAGAACAAAAAGACATACTTTTACATTCCAATGCAGGTTACAGAGGTTAAAAGCAGAAAACACTTTCCCATAAGGGCATACCAAAAAGGTATGTTAAACTTATATCTGTTCATTGAGGAGCATTCTATTCAGGCGGCCATTTTTAACGATGGCAACACCAATTTACATGAAATTTGTTCGATAGATTATACTCCCGAAAAGAAAAACATAAGCCAAACTATTGATGAATTGGGTTATTTTTTGTCGGAATTTGGCATTTTGAAGCATCGTTTTAATCACGTATCGGTGCAAGTTCTTAATGGTTTGTTTACCCTTGTGCCCCAAGCTTATAGCGATCCAAACTTAAAAGGGCTGCTAGAGTTTAACACCGGTGCAAAAGATATAAAAACGGTTCAAACCAATTTGGTAAATAATTCGGTTTACTTTACATATACCTACGATCTTGAACTTTTAGCCTTTATTGAAAAAACTTTTTCGGCTGCAAAAATTGATCACGTTGGAGCCGGAAGTATAGACCTGTTTTTGAATTTGCCTTACTTTAAGAACAGCGATGTTTTTTTAAATTTTCATCAGTCGTGTATCGAATTGATCATTAAATCACAGAATGACCTGCTTTTTTATAACATCTTTAAATACGAAACCAACGAAGATGTACTTTATTTTTTGTTATTCACCATTGAACAATTTCAATTGAATAAAGAAACCTTGCGTTTACAAATTGCTGGAAATAAAAACACAACGGATGAACTTTTTGATCTTATTAAAAAATATATTCGTCAGATAAATTTTGTTTCAAGCAAAGCCTTGGATAAACCGGTTGACGAATTGCCAAATCATTTTTATTTCAGCATTTTAAATAAACACTTGTGCGAATTTTAGGCGGCACATTAGGCGGAAGGAATATTGAGGTTCCAAAGGGATTACCTATTCGTCCTACCACTTCTTTTGCAGGAGAAGGGCTTTTTAATATCCTCAACAACAAAATTGATTTTGAAACCACTTCTTTGCTTGATCTTTTTTCGGGAACAGGCCATATTTCTATTGAATTTGCTTCGCGAGGGTGTAAAGACATAACGGCCATTGATAATAATTTTTCGTGCGTTAATTTTTTAAAGCAAACCGCTTCAAAGTTTGATCTGCCAATAAATGCCATGAAAGGAGATGTATTTAAACTCTTAAAAGAAAACAAGAAAAAGCACGATATTATTTTTGCCGATCCTCCTTACGATATTACAAACTTAGAAGATATCCATCAATTAGTTTTTGAACATGCTCTCCTTAAAGAAAAAGGAATGTTGATCATCGAACACGGACCAAGAACAAAACTGGAAAATTTGCCGCACTTTTCGCAACATCGCAAATACGGCAATGTGAATTTTAGTTTCTTTAATGCGTAACAACTAACTTTCGAGTTATAACCACATCTGAAAGACGAATATGCATAAAATAAACTCCATTGTTGAATTCGCTTACATCAACAACATTATTTTTCATTGAAAATTCAACTTCTTTACCGTTAAGATCAAGGATATTTATTTTCGATTCATTCAAACTAATTCCACTTATCACTATTTTTTGTGAAGATGGATTAGGATAGATCTCAATTGATGCGTCTTGGGAATTCTTTACTAATTGTGTTGGAGCACTGATCCAATCAAATCTATAAACTCTTCCACTTTCAACCGCGCCTGCTACATACATATTTACCGCATTATTCCAAGGGATCACATTTGGATTTGCATAAGGTCCATCAAGCATATTTGAAGTGGGCGAATCGCCCGTATTCACATCAACGCTATCAGCTAGGCCTGTAACAAAACCTGTTGCCGAATTATAAATATTATCTGAAGGATTTTGAATATTAACTCCGCCATATCTAAACTCGATCCTATTTGATGTTTCGTAAAGCCAAATTTGAAAATTCACATAACTAGTTGAAGTTGAATACAGATCATTTTCACCATAAAATCCTGCATTAGCAATTTGAACCTTGCATATTCTATTTCCCGGAGTCCCAACCGTAGTATAAGAAATTGGTGATATTCCTCCAGGATCGCCTTCCATATCAACATTTGGGTAATAGGCACGATCGCAAATATCCTCAAACATGGCGGCAGCAAAAGAAACATAAGGGCCATTGGTAGCGTCGTTAAACGTTAATAATTGTCCGCCCCAGCTTAAATTAATACTGGTGCCTGTTTGAGTGTACAACGTAAAAGTAAACCCAATCGGTAACACATAATCCAGATCATCCCATTTTTGCCCACCGGTTAAAGTTGTGCCTGAAATAGCATTGTAACCACTAGTGAAAGTTGAAAACGAATATAAAAGGCTTACTTGAGTAGCAACATTCTGTGATCTTGCATTATTTTTTACCAGAAAATGTTTACTTGCTTTATTTTGAGCAAAGATGTTTAGATTACAAATGATAAATAATGAAGCGATTACCGTTCTTTTCATTTTAGTTTAGATTAAGTTATTGTAAATTTACGTCATCTAATTCAAATTTCATAATGATCATCGACGTTCACACACATATCATTCCAAAAAATATTCCTGATTTTTCGAAACAATTTGGGTATGGAGATTTTATACATTTAGAACACCATGAACCCTGCAAAGCATGGATGATGCAAGGAAGCAAGCGCTTTAGAGAGATTTTATCTAATTGTTGGGATGCAGAATTACGCATCAAAGAAATGACAGCGCATGGAGTAGATAAACAAGTGATATGTACTATTCCGGTAATGTTTAGTTATAATGCCAAACCAAATGATTGTTTGATAGTAAGCGAATTTTTAAATGATGATATTGTTGCAACGGTAAATCAATACCCTGATAAATTTATTGGATTAGCTACAGTTCCTATGCAAGATACAAAGCTTGCTATAAAAGAATTAGAGCGTTGCATGAAATTAGGATACAAAGGTGTGCAAATTGGAAGCAATGTGAACAACCTAAATTTAAATGAAGAGCAGTTCTTTGATTTTTATGCCGCTTGCGAACAGTTAAACGCGGCTATTTTAATACACCCATGGCAAATGATGGGACAAGAACACATGAGTAAATATTGGCTGCCATGGTTAGTTGGTATGCCCGCCGAAATTAGCAGAGCAGCTTGCAGCATGATATTTGGCGGTGTATTTGAAAGATTTAAAAAACTAAAAGTATGTTTTGCCCACGGTGGTGGATCTTTACTTCCTACCTTGGGTAGAATTGAGCATGGTTGGGATTGCCGTCCTGACTTAGTGGCGATTGACAACAAAAAAAATCCGAAAAGTTATTTAGGTCAATTTTGGGTTGATAGCCATGTGTGTGATATAGAAATGTTGCAATACACCATCAAACAGTGCGGCGCAAATCGCGTTATGCAAGGCAGCGATTATCCATTTCCATTGGGGGAAGCAATTCCCGGGGAATTAGTTCATAAAACATCAATGAGTGATAAAGAAAAAGAATTGGTGTTTAGCGGTGCTGCTAAAGAGTGGTTGGGGATTTAACTACCAATAATTATCGTCTAAATTAAATCTTCCCTTCTGCTCAATTCTGACAATTTTGTTTTACCGTGATTTCGAAAATCGATCAATTTTATAAAAATTGATCCGCACTAATCTCTTTAATTGCCGGGAATTAAAAAAATCATTTGCTTTTATCCTCAACTGCTTCTTCCATTTCGTCGGTCATGATACTCTTTTTTTCCACAAACTCCTTATTGGTAAGATGCTTTTCGAGTGAAAGCAGGAAGGCGGGAAGCAAAATAAGATTAGCGCAGTACGCAACAATAAGTGTAAATGAGATCAAAATTCCTAAAGCTTGCGTTCCTCCAAATCCTGATAAAGCAAACATTCCAAAGCCAAAGAATAACACAAGGGCTGTATAAATCATACTTACGCCGGTTTCTGAAATGGTGATGCGAACTGCATCGCCTATGCTTAATTTGTTTTTTCGAATCTCGTGCCTGTATTTGGTTAGGAAGTACAAAGTGCCATCGCTGCTTATACCAAAGGCAATGCTAAACACCAAAATTGTACTTGGTTTAAGCGGAATTCCTACAAAACCCATTAATCCTGCCGTAATGATCAATGCAACCAAACTAGGAATAGTTGAGATCACTATCATTCTGAATGAAGTGAAAAGGGTGAGCATAAAGATCATGATCAACACAATTGCCAGCACCACACTTTCAACCAAATTATTCACTAAAAAATCATTCCCCTTTAAGAACACAATGCTATTTCCTGTAACTTTTACATCTACTTGAGATGAATCAGCCATCCACTTATTTGCCTCGTCATCATAATTAAAAATAGTATCTAACCGTAACTTCAAACTTGATGCTAATTCCTTCATTCGTGTTGAACCAACATCTGCCACCAAAATTGAAATGTGTGTGTTTTGTTGCGTACTATCCAAAAAACTAGACAGTTGATTTTTTTTCTCATTCTCTGTTTTTACATATTCTGCAATTGTTTTAAGATCGGTAACGCTTGGCAGTTTATAAAATTTCTCATCGCCTCCTTTATAGGTTTGATACATGAATTTTATCCCTTCTGCGATTGACAAAGGTTTTGAGAACTCAGAATACTGACTTAACATTCGCTGAGCGCGATTGATCTTGTAAAGCACACGAGCGTTGTTTACAAATATGCCTTTTTCTTTTTTACTATCGATGGTGATTTCAAATGGAAGAACGCCACCGTAACTCTTTTCAAAGTACTTCATGTCGCGGATAAGCACATCGGTTTTTGGAATATCATCTACCACATAACCAAAGGCTCGTATTTTTAAAAGTCCTATAACGCTTACACTACAAAGAGCAATAAGAATAATATAAATCGCTTTTCTATTCGTGGTTGTAATTGCTGCTACCTTGTCGAGTGTAAGCCGCAAACGCTTTGCGTCTAGGTGCAATAAATGCTTTGGCTTTGGAAGAGGCAAATAACTAAATATAACGGGCACTAATATCAAGGAATAAATAAATGTTGCCATTACATTTATGGCCGCTATTAAACCAAATTCAAATAATAAGCTATTTTCAATGGCGCAAAACACAGCAAAACCAATAGACGTTGTTATGTTTGCGAAAAACAAAGAAACACCGGCACGTTGGATGGCAAGGTGTAAAGAAGCTATCTTTCCTTTACCGCTGGCTAATTCGGTATGATATTTATTTAATATGAGAATACAATTGGGTACCCCAATAACAATTATCAATGGAGGGATCAATCCTGCAAGTACAGATAATTTATAACCGAACAAAACAATGGTTCCAAGAGTTGTGATCACGCCAAAAACAATAACGAGTAAGGAAAAGATCACCGGATAAAGTGAACGAAAAAATATAAAAAGTAACAACGCAGTAACAAGAAATGCAACACCTAAAAAGAAACTCATTTCATTTCTTATTTTCAACATTACCGTTGAACGAATAAATGGCAAACCTGAAGCGTGTGTTTCAATAGAGGTTACCTTATTGAAATTAGCCATTTGTTTTTTGATATCGCTCACGATCTCCAAACGACGCTTGGAGTTCAGATCTTTCTCAAAAAAACTAATAGCAATGAGGGTAGAATTTGTTTTGTTGTTAAAGAACATACCATCATAAAATTTCAATTTCGAAAGGCGGAATAAAAAATCATCCAACTCATCTTGGTTTGAAGGATTAACGCCGCGCATGGTTTGAAATTCAAATTTTCCAAGCGTATCATTTAAAACAAGATCTTTTATGTTGGTAATAGAAGCAACATTCTTAATTCCGGGCAAACCCTTTAACTTCTCAGTTAGTATAGCCCACTCTTTGTAATTTTTGAGCGTATGAATTTGATCCTTATCGATCCCGATCAATAAGATAGTTCCGTCTTGTCCAAATTTTTTGCGATAATTCTCATAATCAACACTTGCAGGATCATCTTCGGGCAATAATTTTGCAAAATTGTAAGATATCTCAACTTTTGAAGCAAAATACGCCATTGTTCCGGCAATAGCCACCATAGAGATAAGGAAGGCCAAACGATACTTAAGTACAAAATATGAGAGTTTTTTAACCACGTACAATGGCGAATATAAATAAAAATTCAGTTCTCTATGCATAAGATATCAAGGAAAACACCTGTTTTTTTGTTTTTTTAAGAATGATTTTGCATTACCTTTATCTCCCACAAATGAAACTCAATTTACCTCCGCAAAACAAGCCTATTATCATCTGGTTACTTACAGGTTGTTTATTTATTTACGCTATGGTAGTTGTAGGATGTTTAACAAGATTGACCCATTCAGGACTTTCTATCACCGATTGGAGTTTTATGGGTTCCCTTCCTCCATTCTCGGAAACTGCGTGGATGGAACGCTTTGCCAAATACCAAGAATCGCCTGAATTTCATAAAGTGAATTTTGAAATGACTCTCGCAGAATTTAAACCTATTTTTTTGTGGGAATATGGGCATCGTATGATCGGTAGATTGATGATGTACATTTTTTTGATCGGATTTATTTATTTTTTGATAAAGAAAAAGATCACGCGCGATATGTGGCCAAAAATGATCTTACTTTTTGCTTTAGGAGCTATGCAAGCCGTTATTGGTTGGTGGATGGTTTATAGCGGATTACAAAACAAACCAGCGGTGAGTCATTATCGATTAGCAACACATTTGATGAGTGCTTTTACTTTATTTGCTTTTACATTTTGGTTTGCACTTGGCTTAATTTATCCAAACGAAGAAACAAGCCTGCCAGGTGAAAGCAAAAAATTAAAATGGCCCGTGCTCATATTCTTTGTTGCGCTCATTATTCAAATAATTTTTGGCGCGTTTACAGCAGGTTTTACTCAAGGAGATTCCTCGCATATTCGTCCTGGCCAAATATGGAATACTTGGCCAAAAATGGGAGAAGAATGGATACCTGAACAAGTGTATATGGAAGATGGATTATTTGCCAATATGCTTGAAAACCCGAGCGGCATTCAATTCACGCATCGCACTCTTGCCATTATTCTTTGTCTTTTAGTGGCCTATATCTGGAAACAATCAAACAAAGTTCAGTTAAGCAAATCTCAATATCGCGGTATAACTTTTTTGATCTACGCACTTACCTTACAATTTATATTAGGGGTGCTTACCTTGGTTTATAACGTTCCTGTGATCATGGGTGCTTTGCATCAAACAGGCGCGTTCTTTTTATTTGCTATTAGTATTTATTTGATCTTTCACTTAAGGCGCAAAACGATTTAATTGGACCAATTCAGCAACATAAACGAAAGCAAGCAGCAAGATTCATTTACACCGGGCGAATATCCTGCTAAGCCGGAATTGCAAGAGAAAAGTAACAATTCGTGGGTGCGTTCTGCTTTTAGTTTATTAATCTATATGGTGCTATTTTATGTACTATTCGATCAAAACATCGCTTATATTGCAGCTATCACAGTAGTTGTGATCATTCACGAAATGGGTCACCTTTTGGCAATGAAGCTATTTAACTATAGTAATGTCAAAATATTTTTCATTCCGCTCATTGGCGCTTTTAGCTCAGGAAAAAAACAGGAAGTATCGCAAAAGCAATTAAGCTTTATTATTTTAGCTGGTCCTTTACCAGGGCTTATTATTGCCTGCGCTCTTTATTTTTTGAATAAAGAAATGAAAAGTGATACCATAAAAATGTTAGCCAATTGTTTTTTATTTATCAATCTTTTCAATCTTTTACCAATTTATCCATTAGATGGCGGAAGGATAATGGAAACATTATTTTTTAAACAAAACTATTATATCCGATTAGTGTTTGGCATCATTTCCATTATTCTGTTGGGAGTGATCTTTGCCTCGGCAAGCACAATTATGATCATAGTGCCTATCATGATGGGAATTGAATTATATAACGAATCAAAAAATCAAAAAATACGAAACATTTTAAAGAGCGAGCATATTAATTATCACCAGGAATATTCTACACTTACAAATAAAGAATATTGGCTTATCAGAGACTGTATTTTATTCGCGTATCCCAAAAAATTTGCAGGATTACAGCCCGGTGTTTATCAATACACTATCATAGAGCCACTCATAATTCAGCAAGTAAATACCATTTTACAAATAAACATGTTCAACGATCTTAATGTATTTAAAAAGATCCTATTTCTACTCCTCTACCTTGCTTCCTTTATAGTTCCGCTTGTGCTTTTTGGCTTGCATATCTAATTATAAGTGTTTAATTTGGCTACTTATAAATTAATTAATTAAGGTTATATGTCTGAATTATTTAGAAGAAAATCACTTAGCAAATTATTAGCTGACGCTGCCTCTGGAGAAGGTGGGTTAAAAAAGACATTAGGCACTTGGTCTTTGGTTGCACTTGGTATTGGTGCAATTATTGGTGCGGGTTTGTTTGTTAGAACAGCTGCTGCTGCTGCTGACAACGCTGGTTCTGGAGTAACGATGTCGTTTGTTGTAGCCGCTGTTGGTTGTGCTTTTGCAGGATTGTGCTATGCAGAATTCGCTGCAATGATACCAATAGCAGGAAGCGCATATACATATGCATATACAACAATGGGTGAATTAGTAGCATGGATTATTGGTTGGTCATTAATTATGGAGTATGCGCTAGGGGCGGCTACGGTTTCAATTGCATGGAGCGAATACTTAAATAATCTTCTAGGAGGGAAGATACCTTATGAATGGTGCCACTCTCCTTTTGAGCATGCTTATAAAGTTATTGGTGCTGCTATAACTCAATTCCCGGAAGAAGTTGTAAAAACTGCTAAAAATGGCATCCTGATACTTTCTGATGAACAATTTTCAAGCTTATCTGAAACTCTTAAGAGTCAGGTAACCACCTATTCGGGCTTCGTTAATTTACCGGCATTAGGTATTTTACTAGTTCTTTCTTTATTATTAATTAAAGGAACAAAGGAATCAGCTTTCGTAAACGGAATAATTGTATTCATTAAACTAGCAATTGTTCTAATCTTCATTGCCATTGGTTGGAAATTCATTAACCCTGAAAATCATACGCCTTACTTAATTCCTGAGAATACACCAGGCCATGAAGGATTCTTCACATGGGGATTTGGAGGAATATTAGGCGGTGCCGCGGTAGTATTTTTTGCTTTTATCGGATTTGACGCTGTATCTACCGCAGCTCAGGAAGCCAAAAACCCAAAGAGAGATATGCCAATTGGCATTTTAGGATCTTTGGTTGTATGTACAATTCTTTACGTGTTATTTTCTTACGTTCTAACGGGTGTTGCTCACTGGAGTGAATTTGGAGCCGCCGGAAAAGAAGCATCTGTATCTTATGCTGTTCAAAAATACATGATCGGTTACGAATGGCTTGGAAC
>JAWXAS010000028.1:0-60093 GCA_034439635.1 Bacteroidota bacterium
CGCAGTGCGACAAACATAGCAAAGGACAAACAAGCTTGAAGTGATAGCCCGATAAGGCGCCCAAATAATAAAAATACTTTTTGAGGTTCGACTAACTACTTTGAAATATTTTTTAGTTGCTCTTCCAGCAAAGTAATTCCCTCTTCAAAACTATGAGGATCATATCCAAGATCTTTTTTTGCTTTGTCAATAATAAATCCGGTGTTTGGAGGTCGTTTGGCTGGTTGTTTGATGTCGGTACTCTTGCTTGGTTTGATCAGTGATTTATCTAGCTTATAATAATCAGCAACTCGGTTTGCCAATTCTAAAATACTCATGTAATCTTTTCCACTAATATTATAAATTCCGGTTGCGCCTTTATCGGCAATTAAAATACAGCCATCAGCGAGGTCTTCGGCAAGAGTAGGGGTGCGAAATTGATCGTCAACCACATTGATCACCTTTTTTTGTTCTAAATTTCCTTTCACCCAAAGTACAATATTACTACGGCTCATATTGTCAACTATTCCGTAAACTAAAACAGTGCGTGCCATAGCCCATTTTAATTTGCTAGCTCTTACAATATTCTCGGCCATTAGTTTTGTTTCGGCGTAATAGCTTAGTGGGTTTGGTTTTTCATTCTCGTCCAGCGGTCCGTGAGTACCATCAAAAATAAAATCGGTACTTAAATGAATATAGTGTGGTTTATAATTTGGATCCTTGGCCATTAATCCTTCTAAAGCTTTTACTTGGTATTCTACGGAGCTGGCATTCATCGCTAGTGCCGCTTCATGATCTGTTTCGCAAGCATCCACATTCGTCATGGCTGCTGTATTAATGATAACATCCGGCAAATATTTGGCAAGTACAGTTTCTACTTGCGCTTTGTTGGTTATATCCATAGAGTCATAGATATAACCATCTTTTTTCACCAAACGATTTTCGCCGCGAGCCGTTGCAATTAATTTGTAATTTGAATTATTACAAAGTTTGTAAACTAATTTTTGCCCTAATAAACCATTGGATCCGGTGATGAGAATTTTTTGCATTTTAGTCTTTTTTTAAATGGAGGCTCGCGCTTTTTTCTAATTGCTTGAACCATTCTTTACCATATTTACGAATAAGAGGACCTTTTAAAAATTTGTAGATGGGTACATCTAATTTTTCGCCGCATTTACAAGCCGGAGCGCATACAGTCCACTTGCTGTAGTTTACTGCATCATAAGTTTTGTATTTACTAATGCGAATGGGATATAAATGACAGCTGATAGGTTTTTGCCAATCGATTTTTTTTTCTAGCCAGGCTTTTTCAATAGCGCATTTGGCAATTTTGTTTTCATCAAAGTATACAAAAGCGCATTCGGCGCCGGCGCTTACTAAAGTGGTGGTATAGTCGCCATCACTATCAATAACATACGTTCCTTTTTCTTCTACGGCTTTAATGCCCTTAGGAACCATATACGGTTTTACTTTAGGATAGATCTTATCAAGGGTTTCTAATTCGTCTTTATCTAATGGCGCACCACTATCACCTGCTACACAGCAGGCGCCTTTGCAGGCATTAAGGTCGCACACAAATTTTTTTTCGAGAATATCTTCCGAAATAAGCGTATTATCTATTGCTATCATGTAATTGAGGTCCCCGTAAAATTAGTGTAAAATTACTTGATGGCCATGTTTTGTGCCATAAATCCTCCTAAATATTTCTCGAGGATGAGACGATATTTGACGCCTGCTTTGAAGGTAGTGAAGAACTCGGAAAATAGCTTTTTATGCTCACTACCCTTAGGAGTGATGAAACTAAAGGTTTCTTTTGATTGATCAAGACTCTTTTGAACTTTAAGGAATTTGTTTGGATTTTTCTTAAGATACATCCAGAAATCAATAGCGTCAACATATCCAAAGTGAAGTACGTTTTTTGCAATACTATTTAGGATATCATTTTCAGAATTTAAAAAATTTATTTTTAGTTCTTTTAAATACAATTTTTGGATCTCAGTAACACAATTATTTAAATTACTTTTTTCTACGGTAAGAGCTGTCATGCTACCAAGCGCCCTTGTGATATCAGAAGCACTTTTTGTTTTTACATCGGGTGCATTACCATTTGTAACGCAAAATGAAAGGTTTTTAAGATATGGTGTTGTATATTCTATCTCGGTTATTTTTTCAAAACCGGTAATGCAAGCGGCAAGTCCAATACTCTTGTTATCCTTTTTAGTTTCAGTGATGATAGAATTGTAATCATCATGTTTTTTGTAATCAAGGCTTACGTCTTTTTTCTTGATCGACTTTAACCAGAAAATATATTCATTCATGATTTCTATCTCTATACCTTTTGGTCCGGTTGAATCTGAAATTGCAAATGGAGCATGAGATATATAGTTGATAGTAATGGTTGAGGTTTGCGAATAAACGCAATCAAACAGTAATGTTAGGAGTATGATAATGGAGGTTCTCAATTGTAAAGGTAAAAGTTCAAAAAAAGAAAGGCGGTTTTACCGAAACTGAACTGGTTTATGAGCAAAGCATTGTTAATTAAGTTGTTATTTGGCCTTAATGAAAGTTAGTTTGGAGTAAAATAGGCTTGTTTTCATTAGAAGATGAGCAATCGTAAATTTTTGTTATTTTTTTGTTTATATACCATATTTATGGTATTTTTGTGTAGAATTTAGAATTAATCTAAATAACAAATTACTAATAAATATCTAATTATCAATAATTTATAATATGATAACAGTTTCAGAAGAAGCAAAGCAACACGCTTTAGAGCTTATCACAGCTGATAATAAACCAGCTGATACTTTTATACGCGTTGGCGTTGAGGGTGGAGGTTGCAGCGGCCTATCCTACAAATTGGAATTTGACAATGTGTTAAAAGAGGGCGATCAGGTATTTGAAGATAAAGGAATTAAAATTGCGGTTGACCGTAAGAGTTTTCTGTACCTAGTTGGAACCGAATTGCAATATACAGGTGGTTTAAATGGCAAAGGTTTTGAATTTAGTAATCCAAACGCATCGCGAACCTGTGGTTGCGGCGAGTCGTTTTCAGTATAATTATTTATGTCGAACGAAATACTGGATGATCATATTAAGAACGAATACAAGTGGGGCTTTACTACTGATATTGAAGCAGAAACTTTTGCAAAGGGCCTCAACGAAGATGTTGTTCGTGCGCTTTCAAAAAAGAAAAATGAACCGGAGTGGTTACTTGACATTCGCTTAAAAGCGTTCAGGCGATGGCAAAATATGCCTGAGCCAAATAATTGGGCACATGTTCCATATCCTAAAATTGATTTTCAAGAGATCAGTTATTACTCTGCACCGAAGCAAAAGCCTGAATTGAAAAGTTTGGATGAAGTTGATCCTGAACTTTTAAAAACGTTCGAAAAGCTTGGGATTTCTTTGGAAGAACAAAAACGTTTAAGCGGCGTTCAATCAAACATTGCAGTTGATATTGTGTTTGACAGCGTTTCTGTGAAAACAACATTTAAAGAAACCCTTGCAGAGAAAGGTGTGATTTTTTGTTCGTTCAGCGAAGCTGTGCAAGAACATCCCGAGCTTATAAAAAAGTATATGGGAATGGTAGTGCCTTTTGCAGATAACTATTATGCAGCATTAAATTCAGCAGTGTTCAGTGATGGATCTTTCTGCTACATACCAAAAGGCGTTCGTTGCCCAATGGAACTTTCAACCTATTTTAGAATTAACTCCAGTGGTACTGGTCAGTTTGAACGCACACTTATTGTAGCCGAAGAGGGAAGTTACGTAAGTTACTTAGAAGGTTGTACGGCCCCTCAGCGCGATGAAAATCAGTTGCACGCTGCAGTTGTTGAAATTATTGCGCACAAAAATGCTGAAGTAAAATATTCTACTGTACAAAATTGGTATCCTGGAGATAAGGACGGTAAGGGTGGTATTTTTAATTTTGTTACTAAACGAGGAATTTGTTTAGAAGATAACTCAAAAATTAGTTGGACACAAGTAGAAACAGGTTCTGCCATTACGTGGAAGTATCCTTCGGTAATTTTAAAAGGAGATAATTCGGTTGGTGAATTTTATTCGGTTGCTGTAACAAATAATAAACAAGAAGCAGATACTGGAACAAAAATGATCCATATTGGAAAAAATACTCGCAGCACAATTATTTCAAAAGGAATTTCGGCGGGATTAAGTAATAATAGTTACCGTGGATTAGTTCAAATTCGAAAAGGCGCAAAGAACGCTCGTAATTTTTCCCAGTGCGATAGTTTATTGATGGGAGATACTTGCGGTGCGCATACATTTCCTTATATCGAAATAAAAGATAAAACAGCAATTGTGGAACATGAGGCAACCACAAGTAAAATTGGTGAGGATCAATTGTTTTATTGCAAGCAGCGGGGCATTGATACCGAAAAAGCAGTAGCGCTTATTGTAAATGGGTATTGCAAAGAAGTATTAAATAAATTACCTATGGAGTTTGCTGTAGAAGCTCAAAAGCTTCTCGCCATAAGTTTAGAGGGATCAGTAGGATAAGTCAAAAGAAATACAATCAAAATTCAAAAGTATGATCAGTATAAAGAACTTGCATGCCTCTATAAACGGCAAAGAAATATTAAAGGGAATAAATCTTGAGGTGAAAGCCGGAGAAATTCACGCTATTATGGGACCAAACGGATCGGGCAAATCTACCCTATCAAGCGTTTTAGCAGGAAAAGAAGATTATGACGTAACGGAAGGTGAGGTTATATTCAACAGTAAAAATTTATTGGAAATGAGTGCTGAGAACAGGGCTCGAGAAGGATTATTTTTAGCATTCCAATATCCAATTGAAATTCCTGGAGTTAGTAATATCAATTTCTTAAAAACGGCAATTAACGAAATTCGTGCTTATAACGGCAAAGAAGCTATTGAAGCCAAAGATTTTTTAGCGTTGATAAAGGAAAAACAAAAGTTAGTTGAGTTAGACTCAAAACTAACCGGGCGTAGTGTTAACGAAGGATTTAGCGGTGGAGAGAAAAAACGCAACGAAATATTTCAAATGGCAATTTTAGAACCAAAGCTTGCCATATTGGACGAAACGGATAGCGGACTGGATATTGATGCTTTACGAATTGTTGCAAGTGGTGTAAATAAATTGCGAACAAAAAATAACGCATTCATCGTTATCACTCACTATCAACGTTTATTAGAACATATTGTTCCTGATTTTGTACACATATTGTACAACGGACAAATTGTGAAGAGTGGAACAAAAGAATTAGCACTCGAACTCGAAGCAAAAGGTTATGATGAGATCAAACACCAATTTGAAAAAGCGGAAGGATAATTTATGATAGCGGAGAGATCAATAACTGCTCAAAAAATAATAGAGTCTATTAGTGTTAAAGCCAATAAAGTTGGTTTTGTTATAGAGGCTGAATTAACAGAGGCTTTACAGTACCTAGAAACTAAAGGCATTCCAAATAATAAACACGAAGATTACAAATACTGTAATATGGATGCGGTATTTAAAAAGGAATTCAAAAATATTGTTCAAGAGTATAACGAGATCAAAAATTCAGACGTTAAGCCTTATAAATTGGAGGAGGCCATTAATTTGGTTGTAGCAAACGGAAACTATAACGAAAGTTTAAGCGATAAGATCATTGTAAAAGGTATTACTATAAAATGTTTGAATGACTTAAGCGGAAAGGATTCCCGTATAGGAAGTTTGGCCAAGTCGAGTGCTGATGCTTTTATTTCTTTAAGTAATGCATTCAGCGGAAATGGAATTTATTTGCAAGTTCAAAAGGGAAATGTAATTCAAATGCCCATTAATATTATTTACATTAATTCGACAAAGGCGGAATCGATGATCAATCCTCGCAGTTTTATTCATATTGAAGCAAACGCTGAGGTAACCATAAGCGAACGTTTTGCTAATGTGGGCAAGAAATCCTTCTCAAATTTTGTAAGTGAGAAATTAGTTGAAGAAAATGCTAAACTAACTTCTTATTCTATTCAAGAAGAAGGAACAGAAAGTTTTTCGGTAAATACAAATCAAGTAAAAGTTGGTCGTTATGCCACATACGATAATACGACAGTAACTTTAAGTGGACAATTAGTTAGAAATAATCATAACGTATTAATTGCAGGCGAGAACTCTCAATCCCATTTGAACGGTTTGTTTTTAACTAGCGGAACACAATTAGTAGACAATCACACGTTGATGGATCACCAAGTGCCAAATTGCGAAAGTAGCGAATTATACAAAGGTGTGATCAATGAAAAGAGCATAGGGGTATTCAACGGTAAAATATACGTGCGTAAAGACGCTCAAAAAACAAACGCGTATCAAAGCAGTAAAAATATTTTATTAAGCGATGACGCAACTATAAATACAAAGCCACAATTAGAGATCTATGCCGATGATGTAAAATGTTCGCATGGCACAAGTACAGGTAAAATTGATGAAAACGCCTTGTTTTATTTAAAAGCACGAGGTATAGGCGAAGAAAGCGCTCGTAAATTGTTATTAGCCGCTTTTGCCAACGAGGTTGTGGATAAAATTCAAATTGAGAGTTTAAGAATGCATTTGGAAACTAAATTGAATAATTTGTACTAGTGATCGATAGTAAACATATCAGAGAGCAATTCCCGATTTTAAAGAAGTGGGTAAATAATAAACCGCTTGTTTACTTTGATAACGGAGCAACAACCCAAAAACCTCAAATGGTGATCGATTCGATCGTAAAATACTATTCTGAGCAAAATGCCAATATTCATCGCGGTGTTCATACATTAAGCAGAGAGGCCACTGAATTATTTGAGGCTTCAAGAACTACTGTAGCTTCATTTATTAACGCAAGGCCGGAAGAAATTATTTTCACTGCAGGTACTACCGACTCAATAAATCTTGTGGCAAATGGATTAACCATCGCAAAAGGTTCTGAGATTATTGTTTCTCAAATGGAGCATCACAGTAATATTTTGCCGTGGCAATTGTGGTGCGAACGTAACGAAGGGAAATTAGTAATTCTACCAATAACCAAGGATGGTTCTTTAAAAATTGAAGAATTGGAAGGCAAAATTACAAAAAATACCGCTTTGATAGCTTTAACGCAGGTGTCCAATACACTTGGAGTTATTAATCCGGTGAAGGAAATAATTAAAAAGGTAAAAAAGATAAATTCGGAAATATTGATTCTAATTGACGGTGCGCAATCTGTGCCGCACATGAGTGTTGATATGAAAGAGTTGGATTGTGATTTTTTTGTATTTAGCGGACATAAAATGTACGCTCCAACAGGGAGCGGTGTTTTATTTGTGAAAGAGAATTTGATTAATACATTAAAGCAATCACGAACAGGCGGCGGAACAATTAAAACGGTAAGTTTTGAAAAAACCGAGTATGTTGATGGTCCATTACGTTTTGAAGCTGGAACTCCCAATATTGAAGCTGTGATTGGATTGGCCAAGGCCTGTGAATTTATGAATTTGGTTGGAATAAAAAATATTTCCGACCATGAACATTTATTATTAGAACATGCACAAAAAGAATTAAGCGCAATAAGTGAAGTTGAAATTTACGCTAATCATTTAAACAAAGCCGCGGTTATTTCTTTTAATGTAAAAGGTCAACATCCGTTTGATGTGGGAACTTTGTTGGATAAATATGGAATTGCCGTAAGAACAGGACATCATTGTACTCAACCGTTAATGAGTTATTACGGCATACAAGGCACCGTGCGCGCTTCGTTTGGTGTTTATAATACCAAAGAAGAAGTGGATATTTTTGTTGAAGCTTTGAAGAAATCGATAAAACTGTTGAACTAAATGAGTATAAAAGAAATAGAAGAAGAGATCATTTCAGAATTTGAGATCTTTGGTGATGAGTGGGAAGGAAAGTACGAACACTTGATCGATCTTGGAAAATCTCTCACTAAGATAGATGAGAAAAATAAAACAGAAGAAAATATAATTAAAGGTTGTCAGAGTAGAGTTTGGTTGAATTCAGAATTCAAAGATGGAAAAATTTTTTTTACGGCAGAGAGTGATGCTATTATCACAAAAGGAATGGTGGCTTTAATGATAAGAGTATTTAACGGACAAAAAGCAAAGGATATAGTAGAAGCAAAATTGGAGTTTATTGATGAAATAGGATTAACAGAGCATTTGTCTCCAACAAGAGCAAATGGCTTAGTAAGCATGATAAATAGAATGAAATACGACGCACTAAATTTAACTAAGTAATGGCCGCTATAATTGTAACTAGAAATACAGAGCTAATGCAGCGAGTTATTGACGAGATCAAAACGTGTTTTGACCCTGAGATTCCTGTGGATGTTTGGGAATTAGGACTTATATACGAATTGCATTTGGATGACGATAATAATTTAAAGATCGTTATGACCTTAACATCGCCAAACTGCCCGGTTGCCGAGAGTTTACCGGCTGAAGTAGAAAACAAATGCAAATTATTGGCGGGTATTAAATCGGCTGAATTAAAATTAACCTTTGAGCCAACCTGGGAAAAAGAAATGATGAGCGAAGTTGCCCAATTGGAACTTGGATTTATGTAGAAGATGAAAATTAAAAAATGATTAATAATTTACAGCAGATAACGCTGATTTGCGCAGAACTTTTTTTATTTCATTGTCGAAAATCTGTGTAATAAGCGAAAAAAAAAAGCGTAATTTGAGCGAAATACAAAATAAAGTAGCAAATAGTGGTATTATCACCATTGATCCAGAGGAGTTTTATACTACGGGCGAACGCGTATTATTTGACATCAAGCCAATGTTATTTCAGGAAATAATATTAAAAGAAAAGGATTTTAGGGACCAAATAAAAAACACCGACTGGAGTAAATACCAAGATAAATTAATTGCCATTACTTGCACTGCCGATGCAATTGTTCCAACTTGGGCTTACATGTTACTTACATTGGCCTTTGAACCATTCGCAAAAAAAATAGTTTTTGGCGACCTCCCTATTTTAGAGAATGAATTATTTAATGAAAAATTGGCTGCTTTAAATATCGAGCAATATAAGGATGCTCGAATTGTTATAAAAGGATGCGGCGAAAAGGAAATACCGGCTAATGTTTATGTAAAATTAACAGCTTTGCTTAAACCCTTGGTAAAAAGCATTATGTATGGTGAACCTTGCAGTACGGTGCCTCTTTATAAAGCCCCAAAAGACGTAAATAAATAGAAAAATAAATATACCTTTAACCCTAATGGAAATTCAAGTATTAAAATCCAAACTACATTGTGTAACTATTACGCAAGCCGAATTGGATTATATAGGAAGTGTTACAATTGACGAAGATCTTATGGACGCTGCTAATTTAATTGAGAATGAGCAAGTACATGTTCTGGATAAAAACAACGGCGAACGCTTTATTACCTATGTTTTAAAAGGAAAAAGAGGAAGTGGAACCATTTGTTTGAATGGCCCTGCTGCATTAAAAGTTAAAGTAGGTGATGTGATCTTGATCATTTCATACTCTATGATGGATTTTGAAAAAGCAAAAACATTCAAGCCGTGGATCGTTTTCCCTGATACCGCTACTAATAAACTAAAGAAATAGTTTTGAATAAGTCAGCCAGATCTATTCTCCAATTATTAATTTTCCTGGCGATTGGCGCTTTGTTGGTTTGGCTTTCACTGAGGCAAGTTGCTCCTCAAAAGGATAATGTTATAAAGGCATTTCAAAGTGCAAATTATTTCTGGGTTATTATCTCTTTGGTTATTGCTGTTATAAGTCATATGCTTAGGGCTTATCGTTGGAATTATCTTCTCAATCCTCTTGGTCACAATGTGGGTTTTATTAACGCTAATTGTCATGTATTAATTGGTTATTTCGCAAATTATATACCACCTCGCTTAGGTGAAGTTGTGCGATGCACGCTTGCTGCTAAGTATGACAAGGTTCCATTTGAAGTGGCTTTTGGAACTGTGATCACAGAAAGGATCGTTGATACATTTGTTTTTCTGGTGATCTTTGTATTTACTTTATTTCTTGAATTTTCAAATCTCATTGGCCTTGCAAACAAATATGTGTTTGACAAGCTAAGTCCAAAGCTTGAAGGATTATATAATAACCCTGTAAAATTGATCATCGTTATTGCTTCTTTGATGATTGCATTGAGTGTTTTTCTTTTCTTCCGTAAAAAATTGGCGAATTTATTAAAAGGAAAATTTGGAAGTATTATTAAGGGATTTGGAGAAGGCCTTGGTTCGATCAGAAAAATGGAACGTCCAGTAATGTTTGTTATTTTGAGTTTTTTAATTTGGACATCTTATTTTTATTCTTTGTATTTCTGTTTTTTTGCTATCTCAGGTACGTCTGATTTAGGCCAGTCAGAAGCACTTACACTTTTATTATTTGGAACATTTGGTGTTATTGTTTCTCCTGGTGGAATTGGCGCCTATCAAATAATATTGACAGGAATTTTAATTGGCACGTATCATATTGATGAGATCTCAGCTTTCGCTTTACCGTGGTTAAGTTGGGGTAGTCAATTTGTAATGCTTGTTGTGCTTGGTGTAATTTCACTGATTGTTTTACCTATCATTAATCGTAATAAAAATGTCGTTTCATAGTCTATTAGAAAAAAAGTTGATCGCAATGGAGGATGTTATTCGTTTTGTAAATTCTCGAAGATTAAATGGTCGCCGTATCGTTTTTACGAATGGTTGTTTTGATATTTTGCATCCTGGCCATGTAAATTATTTAACGCAAGCTCGCGATCTTGGAGATATACTAATAGTTGGTTTGAACTCTGATGATTCAGTAAAACGTCAGAATAAAGGGCCCGAGCGCCCAATAAATACGCAGGAAGCGCGCGCAAAGGTATTAGCCGGCTTGGGTTGCGTTGATGCAATTGTGTATTTTAACGAGGATACTCCCTTAGAACTCATTAAAAAAGTTGAACCCGATTTTTTAGTAAAAGGCGGCGATTGGAAAGTTGAGCAGGTGGTAGGTAATGACATAGTAAAAGCCAAAGGCGGAATGGTAATCACGATCCCATTTTTAGATGGATTTTCAACTACAGACCTTGTAAATAAGCTTAAAGGCTGATTTTTAAATAAATGTACAAAGCATTTATTTAAAATTTTAAATTGCTATATTTATATCCAATTATGAAGAACATTCATGTAAGTACAACAATTGGTATGGCGTTAAATATTGGCGCTTTAGTTTGTTTGCTTTTAGGGCTTGATCTTGTTGCAAGTATCTTATCGTTTATTGCTTATTTCGCTTCTATAAAAGAAGTTTCAAAGTACACAAGTTGGTACCAATTTGCCAACACGTTTGCTGCCGCTATAATCCTTGGATATTCTATCGATTATTTAAGTGATGGTTTGCCATTGTTTACAATTGTAATGCTCATAACAGCACTTGGTTCTATTTTGCGAATTGTAATGTTCAGCGCGTTTTCTTATACAGGTCATTCTTGGTATGAGCCAACTATGTTCATTATTGCTTTAGGAGGTTATTTATATGCAAACTTAACCAGTACTAACGATTGGAAAGCTTGGACATTTCCGGTACCTGTAATTTTATTCGCCGGAATTTTAGCGTGGGGAATATTAAAAGATAAAAAGCAATTACTAGCTGCTGCTAAGGGAGGTTACCGCGTGCAAATTGGTCAACCTGCCAATGAGTTTGAATTGCCCGATCAGAATGGAAATTTGGTAAAGCTTTCTGATTTTAAAAATGATCGTCATTTGCTTTTGATATTTGTGCGAGGAGATTGGTGTCCTGGTTGCCATATGATGCTTCGTACTTACGAAAAAAATAATCTCAAGTTTAAAGAGAAAAATATTTTGGTTATGGCTATTGGTCCTGATCCCGTAGGCGTGAACCGAGGAATGGTGGAGAAATTGGGATTGGACTTTAAAGTATTATCCGATGAAGGACAAAAAACGGCCATGGTGTACGGTGTGCAATTAAAAGAATACGATAACGATTTTGCAGAGAAGTATGAAGAAGGAATTCCTTTGCCTGCATCCTTTTTGGTGGATAAAAGTGGAATTGTGCGTTATGTTTCTAGGCCAGATAAAGTTGGAGAGTTCTTAAACCCTTCGTTAATATTCCCTATCATTGATCAATTGGATGTGAATTTTAAAAAAACAAAGGAAGCGAGTGTTATAGCTACAGCAAAGGAAATAATTGAAGCAAAAGTTCCTAAGGAATTAGAAAGTATTCTAACACCACTCAAAAAACAATTAAGTAATTACGAAAGTATAATTGATCAGGCTAACGATTCTATTTTAGTTATTGATATTGTAGATGGAAAAATTCACCAAAGTAATCCTGCCGCCGAAAAATTATTAGAATACTCAAAGGAGGAACTTGAAAAGCTTTCGTTATTTGACCTTCATCCTAAGGAATATCTCCAAAGAAGTTCAAGCATTGTAGCCGATGTATGGGAAAAAGGAGGATTTATTTATTCAGATGTTCCTTTTATAACAAAATCAGGAATTTTGATCTCGGTTGAGTGCTCAGCTAAGGTAGCACCATTTGCAGGACGACCAGCCATTGTGATCTATGCGCGAGATATTTCAGAGCGTTTGCTTATGGAAAAAGAGATCAATAAGCAACGTGAAATGATTGATGAACGTAATAAAGATATTTCGGATAGCATTGAATATTCAAAACGTATACAACGTTCGATCTTAATTGATAAAGTTAAATTAAAAGAGTTTGCACCTGAGTCATTTATTTTCTTTAAACCAAAAGATGTAGTGAGTGGAGACTTTTATTGGTTCACAAATTACAATATAAAAGAAGACATTTCGAATAAGGATGGCTACAGCTACCAAGCAGGAACTAATGTATTAGTTGTTGCCGCGGTTGATTGCACAGGTCACGGTGTGCCTGGAGCATTTATGAGTATCATTGGAAATTCATTGCTAAATCAAACCTTGAATAATTTATCTGTAACTTCAGCGGGCGGTGCGCTAGATTTTGTTAATTCTGAATTAAAGAATAGCTTGAACAAGAACGGTAACGAAACACCTTTGAGAGATGGAATGGATATTGCATTATGTTGTATAGATCTTGCAGGAAAGCGACTTGAATATGCAGGTGCAAATAACCCCCTTTATATGATTAGAGGAAACGAGTTGATAGAATTTAAAGCCGATAAGCAACCTATAACCGCTTCCATAGACTCTGATCCAAAACCTTTTACAAATAAAACCTTCGAACTAAAAAAAGGAGATACTATTTATTTGTTTACTGATGGTTATGTCGATCAGTTTGGTGGAGAAGATGAAAAAGGAGTAAAGTCTGGCGGAAAGAAATTTATGCACAAAGGTTTCAAAGAAGTTTTGATGAATATGCAAAATCAAAGCATGGAAGATCAAAAAGCAACCTTGTATCACACATTTGAAAAGTGGAGAGGAAAATTAGAACAGGTGGATGATGTGTTGGTGATTGGAATTCGTATTTGATAATAAGTTATCTAAAATATTTTGCAATAAGCAATCAAAATCATTGCTTCTTAGTCAACTCCTTAAACACATCTTCCATTTTCTGTTCTTCTTTATTAAGTGTTAATACACCAATATTGTTTTGAACAGCAATATTAAATACGTCTTTACGAATATCTTTTTCGTCACTCGCAATTATACGATATGAATTACCTTCTAGTTTTTTTACTTGTTGAACACCAACAATTTTCTCAAGCAATTTCACCTCAATCGCTCCGTCAAATTCAACTTGTATAATTTGGTTAGTCTTTTGCTGTTTTAGATTTTGTGTGCTATCATTCGCAACTATCTCTCCGTGATTGATAATAATCACGCGATCACAAACAGCTTCTACCTCTTGCATAATATGCGTGCTTAACATTACTGTTTTTTCTTTACCTAATTTTTTAATGAGTCCACGAATTTCTTCCAATTGATTTGGATCTAATCCTGTTGTTGGTTCATCCATGATCAAAACTTTAGGGTCATGGATCATGGCCTGAGCAAGGCCCACGCGCTGACGGTAACCTTTACTTAAAGCGCCAATTTTTTTGTTTTGCTCAATTTGCAAACCGGTAAGGTCTATCATTTCCTTCACGCGTTTTTCAATATTTTGAATTTTATATAAGCCACCCACAAAGATTAAAAACTCTTTTACATACATATCCAAGTAAAGTGGGTTGTGTTCAGGAAGGTATCCAATATGTTTACGCACCTCTAAACTTTGATCATGGATATCAAATCCACAAACTTTTACCTTTCCATCGGTAGGAGGGATGTAACAGGTGATGATCTTCATCATTGTACTTTTACCTGCCCCATTCGGCCCTAAAAATCCTACGATCTCGTTTTCGTTCACATTAAACGAAACGTTATTCAATGCTTTTTGTGTTTTATAAAGCTTGGTAATATTTTCTACGATGATGGACATATCACCGTAAAAATAATAAAAGCAATTTATCAAACGAAACCTTACTGGAGTATTTTCTAACATAAATGCAAAAAAAACCAAATAAATTGACCTTTGGCGTTAATATGTGTCTGTTTGAATGATCTTTTTGTTGAACTGACATTAATCATAGTCTTAAAACACCCTCTTCATGACAATAGTCATTGCGTTTCGTTTTAATACAATGGAAATTTGATGAAGGAAGATTATAATACTAAACTTATTTGTATGCATAACGAACATAGCGATCAGCATTTTCAAAAACGAATAGATGAGGGCGAACATATTGAGCCAAGAGATTATATGCCAGAAGCCTATAGAAAAAATCTCATCAGGCAAATTTCGCAACATGCCCACTCCGAAGTAATAGGTATGCAGCCAGAAGGTAATTGGATAACTCGCGCGCCAAGTTTAAGGGCTAAGCAGATCTTATTGGCAAAAATTCAAGATGAAGGAGGGCATGGTCTTTATTTATACAGCGCTGCCGAAACTTTAGGCATTAGTCGCGAAGAAATGATCGCTCAACTTCACACAGGCAAAGCAAAATATTCAAACATTTTTAATTACCCTGCATTAACTTGGGCAGATATTGGCGCTATTGGATGGTTAGTTGATGGAGCTGCCATCGTGAACCAAGTTTCTTTACAGCGAACTTCGTTTGGACCTTATAGCAGAGCTATGATACGAATTTGTAAGGAGGAAAGTTTTCATCAGCGACAAGGTTATGAGATCATGACAAAAATGATGAATGGCACCAAAGAGCAAAAAGCAATGGCACAAGATGCCATGAACCGTTGGTGGTGGCCATCGCTAATGATGTTTGGTCCGCATGATTTTGATTCACCTCACTCTGGTGATGCGGTGAAGTGGAGAGTCAAACGCGAATCAAATGATACATTACGCCAAAAATTTATTGATAAAACAGTGCAACAAGCCGGGTTAATAGGATTAAAAATGCCTGACAAGGATCTTATATTCAATGATGCAACGGGGCATTATGATCATGGACCCATCAATTGGGAAGAGTTTCACAGTGTGATAAAAGGAAGTGGCCCATGTAATAAACAGCGCATGGATCATCATTTGAAATATCACAACGAAGGTGCTTGGGTACGTGAAGCTGCAGAAGCCTACAAGAAAAAGAAAGCAAAAAAAATGAAAATAGTTAGCATTTAAAGCTCAAAATATGAATAAGGATACACAACTAGATCTTTGGGAAGTATTTATACAAAGCAAATCTGGTCTTCCACACATTCACGCAGGAAGTGTGCATGCATCAGATCTTAAAATGGCTTTACAAAACGCACGCGATACATATACAAGGCGTGGCGAAGGAACAAGTATTTGGGTAGTGCTTTCGCAGTCAATTGGCGCATCTAATCCCGACGATAACGATATGTTATTCGATCCTTCAAACGATAAGGTTTACCGTCACCCAACTTTTTACACCATGCCCGAGGGCGCAAAAAATATTTAAAAAATGGAAACAAATAAAGATCTTTTTAATTACTGCTTAAGATTGGCTGACGATTCACTGATTCTGGGTCATAGACTTTCTGAAATGTGTAGTAAAGGTCCCGTTATCGAAGAAGATCTTGCTTTAACCAATATCGCACTCGATCATATTGGAAGAGCGCAAGCAATTTTGAAGTATGCAGGTGAAATAGAGGCAAAGGGAAGAACGGAAGATGATATTGCCTACAGGCGTGAAGAGCGGGAGTATAAAAATCATTTGATAACAGAACAACCAAATGGTGATTTTGCGAATGTGATAGCGAGACAATTATATATCTCACTATTTGAAATGTTATTTTATTCAGAATTAGAAAAAAGCAATGATAAAACCATCGCGGCAATTGCCTCTAAAACTATTAAGGAGATAAAGTATCATTTGATACACGCGACTGATTGGACAATTCGTTTAGGCGACGGCACAGAAGAAAGTCATTTACGTATGCAAAAAGCAATAGAGGATCTTTGGATGTATACTGGTGAATTATTTGAAATGGATGAAGTGGATCTGTTTATGGCTAAAAATGGAATTGGCGTGGATCTAACGCCAATGAAAATTCAATGGGAACAGCAACTTACAACTATATTAAATGAAGCAACATTAAAAATGCCTTCTGCTTCGTACATGCAAACAGGCAGCCGTAATGGTATGCATACTGAGAATTTAGGACACATTTTAAGCGAGATGCAATATTTACAAAGAACGTATCCGGATGCAAAGTGGTGAGGATCCAAATAAGCATAAGGAGTATGATGATATGCTCAATAGAGCCCATGATCTCCATGAGAAAGGTAAGTCGTTTGAGTTTATTGAAAAGGAATTAAAGACCTGGCATCCTAGCGAAGCTCTGGTGCAAGTGATCATGAAAAAAATTAAGTTCGAACAGCACAAAAAGGATCTTAAAGAAGGCAGAGTGTATGTTCTAGTTGGTTGCATTACTATGGTAGTAGGGTTTGTTTTAACCTGCGTTAAGTTCCATTCAAACGAATCAGTAAATTTGGTGATGTACGGATTCACTACACTTGGCATCATGATTTTGTTCTATGGTTTGTTTAAGATCTTCAATTAATATTCATTTTCCTGATCTTAATCATTTTTATTTTATCTCTTCTTCTCGTCATTTGTGATATAAATTCTAACTCATGCCTATCTATCAAAAACAAGGGATTATCCCTCATAAGAGACACATCGTTTTTCGAAGCAAAAAAGGTGAACTCTACCACGAAGAACTTTTTGGAACAGAAGGTTTTGCAAGTACATCATCATTGGTGTATCATTTAAATCCTCCAACTATGGTAAAAGAATTGGGTAAGCCACATTGGGCAAAACCCGAGGCAGCCATAGAGGATAATTTAAAGGCCCTAAGTTTTATGGCGTATGATGTTGAGCCTGAAAAGGATTATTTGCAAAGCCGCAAAGTGTTTTTCTTTAACGATGATATGCAAATAGGAATGGCCGCTCCAACACACAGTATGCATGAGTATTTTTTTAAGAATGCAGATTCAGATGAGATGCTTTTTATTCACAAAGGGAGTGGAAAGTGTAAAACCATGTATGGTACAGTTGATTTTAAATATGGAGATTATGTAGTTATTCCACGGGGCACTGTTTATAAACTTGAATTTGATACTGAGGAAAACAAAATTCTCTTTATAGAATCTCATAGTCCTATTCGAACGCCGAAACGATACCGCAACGAATTTGGTCAATTATTAGAGCATTCTCCATTTTGCGAGCGTGATTTTAAATTACCTTACAATTTTGAAACGCACGATGAACATGGTGATTTTAAGATCATGATAAAAAAACGCGGACTCATTTACCCTTATATTTACGAAACACATCCGTTCGATCTTGTTGGTTGGGATGGATATAGTTATCCTTATGCATTCTCTATTTTTAATTTCGAACCAATTACAGGTCGAATACATATGCCACCACCGATCCATCAGCAATTTGAAGGTAAAAACTTTGTGATCTGTTCGTTCGTGCCTCGCATGTACGATTATCATCCGGAGGCGATACCAGCTCCTTACCATCATAGTAATATTGATGCAGATGAGTTGTTGTATTATGTAGATGGTGATTTTATGAGCAGGAACAACATCAAACAAGGCCAATTTACTTTGCATCCGGGTGGAATTCCTCATGGGCCTCATCCTGGTGCTATTGAAAGAAGTATTGGTCAAAAAGAAACAAAAGAATTGGCGGTAATGATAGATCCATTCAATCCTTTAAAGGTAACTACGGATGCCATGAAATACGAAGTAAAGGATTATTATAAATCATGGATGACAAAGCCACTATTAACTCACTAAAAATTCAAGTCATGATAACAAAGGATCTCACCAAAGTAAAGAACTACGATTATTCTGGAGAAAAAGTTTTTGAAAAAGCGCAAGACTTTTTGCCTATCAATGGAACTGATTATGTTGAATTATATGTGGGCAATGCAAAGCAAGCCGCGCATTTTTACAAAACAGCATTCGGGTTTCAGGAATTGGCTTATGCAGGATTAGAAACAGGGTTGCGTGATCGTGTTTCGTATGTATTAGTGCAAGATAAGATCCTTTTAATTCTTACAAGTCCTTTTGATCCATACAGCGAGATATCTCAGCACTTGCGCATGCATGGTGATGGTGTAAAAGTAATTGCTTTGTGGGTTGACGATGCTCGTAAAGCTTTTGAAGAAACAACCAAGCGCGGCGCAAAACCATACATGGAACCAACAGTTACACGTGATGAGTTTGGTGAGATCGTTCGCTCAGGAATTCATACATATGGAGAAACTGTGCATGTATTTGTAGAGCGTAAAAATTATAAAGGTGTTTTTATGCCGGGATATATAAAATGGGAAACAGAATATCATCCAACACCAACCGGTTTAAAGTATATTGATCATATGGTGGGTAATGTGGAGTTAGGTTCAATGAATAAGTGGTCGAAATTTTATGAAGATGCAATGGGCTTTGCAAATTTAATTACGTTTGATGATAAAGATATATCAACGGAATATACCGCTTTAATGAGTAAGGTAATGACAAGCGGAAACGGACGAATTAAATTCCCAATTAACGAACCTGCCAAAGGAAAAAAGAAATCCCAAGTGGAAGAATATTTAGATTTTTATAATGGTCCGGGTTGTCAGCACATTGCAGTAGCAACAGATGATATAGTATTTACCATTTCTGAAATGCGAAAGCGCGGTGTGGAGTTTTTATATGTTCCGGGATCATATTACGATACGGTAAAAGATAGGGTTGGCATTATTGAGGAGGATATGGAAGTATTAAAAAAATGGGGTATCATGGTAGATAGAGATGAAGATGGATATTTACTTCAAATATTCACAAAGCCCGTTGAAGATCGTCCAACTTTATTCTTTGAGATCATCCAACGCAAAGGGGCTAAATCATTCGGAAAAGGAAACTTTCAGGCTTTGTTTGAATCTATTGAGGCAGAACAAGCCAGAAGAGGTACATTATGATTATGAATTTATAGAGGGTAAAACATGACTAATGTCATGTTTTACCCTCTTATTGGTCAGTTTTTAAGAGTATTACTCTCTTTAATTTTGTACTTGTATGATCAAAGAGCCCGAACAAAGAATCACTTGTTACCATTGTGGTGAGAATTGTGAAGAGGAAACAATTGACAAAGACGACAAAAACTTTTGTTGTCAGGGTTGTAAAACGGTTTATGAGATCCTCAACAAAGTAGAGCTTTGCGATTATTATACCATCTCAAAGGCGCCTGGAGCAAATCAAAAAAGTAAAGTAAGGTTAGATAAGTTCGCATTTTTGGAAGATGTGCAGTTACAACAAAAGCTCATTCATTTTAAAAATGAGAAGCAAAGTCATGTTACATTCTATTTGCCGCAAATGCATTGCAGTTCGTGTATTTGGTTACTCGAGAATCTTGCAAAACTAGATCATCATATTATTCGTTCTGAAGTTAATTTCTTAAAAAAAGAAGTAAGTGTGGTTTTTAGCCACTCTAATTCATCTTTAAGATCAATTGCCGAATTATTAACCTCTATTGGATACGAACCACATTTTAGTTTAAACGATCTAAGCGGAAAGGCCATTAAAAAATACGACAAGAGTAGGATCTATAAGATCGGTATAGCGGGTTTTTGCTTTGGAAACATCATGCTTCTCAGCTTTCCGGAATATTTTTCGTTAGGGGTAATAGAGGAGAAGGGATTAAAAAAATTATTCTCTTATTTGATATTAGTATTGTCGTTACCTGTTTTTTTTTATGTAGCCTCCGAATTTTTTGTTTCGGCTTTCAAGAGTTTAAAGCAACGGTATTTAAATATTGACGCACCAATAGCTTTAGCTATACTAATTACATTTGGAAGAAGCGTGTATGAAATAATTGGCGGAAATGGCGCCGGTTATATGGATTCAATGTCGGGGATTGTATTTTTTATGTTGATAGGAAGATTCTTTCAGAATAAAACGTATAATACCATGGCATTTTCAAGAGATTATACCTCTTATTTCCCATTAGGCGTTACGATCATAAATGAAGAGGGTGTAGAACAGCAAGTTCCGATCTCAAAAATTAAAGTTGGTGATCGTATCAAGATCCATAGCAACGAGATTATTCCGGCCGATTCAATATTATTTTATGGCAAAGCAAGTATAGATCAAAGCTTTGTTACGGGCGAATCTTTTCCTGTAGAAAAAAGCATTGGCGAAATTATTTATGCCGGAGGTAAACAATTGGGCGGTGCGCTTGAATTGGAAGTTATAAAAGATGTTTCTCAAAGTTATTTAACCAGCTTATGGAATAATGATGCGTTCAAAAAAACAGAAGAAAAGGGCGTGTCCTATATTCATACGGTAAGTAAATATTTCACTTTTGTTTTATTTTCCATTGCAATTGTGAGCGCTATTTACTGGCAAATAAATGATCCTACTAGGGTTTGGAATGCAGTAACATCAATTTTAATTGTTGCTTGTCCATGCGCGCTTCTTTTATCTGCAACTTTCACTAACGGTAATATGTTGAGGGTGCTGCAAAATTTTGGTTTTTTTGCTCGAAATGCAGGCGTTATTGAACAAATAGCTGCTGCTGATACTATCGTGTTTGACAAAACAGGCACTATTACCGAGCAAACAAATTCCGAAATAAAATACGAGGGAACACCGCTTGACGAGCAGATCGCTCAATATGTTCGTTCGTTGGCGGCCCAATCCAATCACCCTTTAAGTAAAGCTATTGTAAGTTATTTGCCTTCTTATAAAAAATTAGTGGTAAAAAATTATCACGAAGAACCGGGAGCCGGTATTGTGGGTATGATAGAGAATAATAAAGTGGCTATTGGCTCCTTGAATTTCTTTAACCCTAACGCGGTACAAATTGATGTTGGAACAAAAGTATACGTTCAAATTAAGGATAGGGTATATGGTTATTTTGCTATTCAAACCAATTACCGCCAAGGGCTAGCTCATGTGCTCGGGAAATTAAAAGAACGTTTTAAAGTTTCACTTATTTCGGGCGACAATGATTCGGAGTATAGTAAATTAAAGAATTTATTTAATGCAAAGCAGTATTTTAATAGATCGCCGCAGGATAAATTGGAATATATTGAAAAGCTTCAGAAGGAGAATAAAAAAGTTATTATGATTGGCGATGGATTTAATGATGCCGGTGCTTTAAGACAAAGTAATGTTGGTATTGCCGTTACCGATAATGTAAATAATTTTTCTCCGGCCTGTGATGTGATCTTTGACGGAACTAAATTCTCGCATTTGGACGACCTTTTAAAGTATTGTACTCATAATAAACTCATTATCAATATCAGTTTTTCTGTTTCTATCTTTTATAATGTGGTTGGACTGTATTTTGCTGTTCAGGGGAACCTACAGCCTGTAATAGCAGCTATTTTGATGCCTGTAAGCTCCATGAGCATTGTATTGCTTACTACAGGGCTAAGTACAGTTTTAGCCCTTCCGATTAAGAGAAAGTACAAACTAAGAGGTCGTCTATTTCTAAAACTGATATAGATCATGTTGGCATATGAGGGTACTCATCTTAAATTTTTGACCTTAAAAATAACTTTGTCAACGAAATTATGAGCGTAATTTTTATACTAATAATCGCAAGTCTTACCATCGCCATTGGCTTTTTAATAGCCTTTATATGGTCGGTAAAAACAAACCAATACGACGATGATTACACACCTTCAGTAAGGATACTTTTTGACAATGAGCTAAGGTCAAAACAACAGTCTAATTCTAAAGAAAAAAATAAGTAATATGGAACTACAAAAATTTCAGTACGACAATAAAATTGTAAAATGGTTTGCCTACGCAACGATGTTTTGGGGCCTTGTAGGTATGTTAGTGGGCGTTATTGCTGCTATACAGCTTTTTATCCCCGCATTAAATATGAATTTGCCTTATACTACATTTGGGAGGTTACGCCCTGTTCATACTAACGCGGTGATCTTTGCTTTTGTGGGAAATGGAATTTTTATGGGCGTGTATTATTCAATTCAGCGTTTGTTGAAAGCAAGAATGTTTAGCGACTTTTTGAGCAAGATCCATTTTTATGGTTGGCAATTAATTATTGTATTGACAGCTGTTTCTCTTTTGATGGGAAAAACAACAGGTAAAGAATACGCTGAGTTAGAATGGCCTATTGATATTTTGATCACACTTGTTTGGGTTGTTTTTGGATGGAATATGTTTGGCACAATTATAAGAAGAAGAGAAAGACACTTGTATGTAGCTATATGGTTTTATATTGGAACATTGGTTACTGTTGCCATGTTGCATATTGTTAACTCTATTGAGATTCCAGTTTCTTTTTGGAAATCGTATTCATGGTATGCAGGAGTTCAAGATGCATTAGTGCAATGGTAGTACGGACATAACGCAGTGGCTTTTTTCTTAACAACTCCGTACTTAGGTTTAATGTATTATTTTTTACCAAAGGCGGCTAACAGGCCTGTGTATTCTTATCGACTATCGATCATTCACTTTTGGTCTTTGATTTTTATTTATATCTGGGCAGGCCCACATCATTTATTGTACACTTCAGTTCCCGATTGGGCACAATCACTTGGTGTAGTATTTTCAATTATGTTGATCGCGCCATCATGGGGTGGAATGATCAATGGTTTACTAACACTTCGTGGTGCTTGGGATAAAGTGCGCGAAGATGTAGTTTTAAAATTCATGGTAGTTGCTGTAACGGCTTATGGTATGGCAACTTTTGAAGGTCCAATGCTTTCTTTGAAAAGTGTAAGCGCAATTTCGCACTACACCGACTGGATTGTAGCTCACGTACATGTTGGAGCTTTAGGCTGGAACGGATTTTTAACCTTCGGGATTTTATACTGGATAGTTCCACGAATGTTTCGAACCGAATTGTACTCAAAAAAATTGGCGAATATGCATTTCTGGATCGGAACGTTGGGTATAGTTCTTTATGCAGTGCCAATGTATTGGAGTGGTATTATGCAAAGTTTAATGTGGAAAGAATTTACACCGGAAGGGCAATTAAGATGGCAATTCATGGACACTGTTACTAAAATGATCCCATTCTATGCAACCAGAGCTATAGGTGGAACTCTTTATCTTACAGGTGCGATCATTATGGTTTACAATTTGATAAAGACAGTTAAGGCAGGAAATTTTTTAGCGAATGAAGATGCAGAAGCTGCGGCCTTAGAAAAGCATGCATCACATGGTAAAGAACACTGGCATCGTTGGATCGAGCGCAAACCTGTACAATTAATGATAGTGAGTTTGGTTGTTGTTACAATTGGCGGGGTTATTGAGTTTGTTCCAACATTCTTAGTAAAATCAAATATCCCAACCATTGCAAGTGTAAAACCTTATACTCCTCTTGAACTACACGGAAGAGACATTTATGTACGCGAAGGTTGTTATACGTGTCACTCACAAATGATCCGTCCGTTTAGAAGTGAAACAGCGCGGTACGGTGAGTATTCAAAAGCAGGAGAATTTGTATACGATCATCCATTCCAATGGGGAAGTAAACGCACCGGTCCGGATTTGGCGCGATTAGGAAATAAATATCCTGATAGTTGGCATTATAATCACATGCTTGATCCAACATCAATGTCGCCGGGCTCTATCATGCCGCCGTATCCATGGTTGTTTGATGATAAAGTGGACGTATCGTTAACTGTTGCTAAAATAAAAGCAATGCAACGTCTTGGTGTGCCTTATCCTAAAGGATTTGAAAATGAAGCAGCCAAGGATATGGAAAAACAAGCGAAAGTGATTTCTGAAAATTTAAAGAAAGACGGTATTGAAACAATGCCGGATAAAGAAATTGTAGCATTGATCGCTTATCTGCAAAGATTAGGAACCGACATTAAGAACGAACCAAAAGAAATCGAAAAAAAATAAAAAACTCAATTATGAAATTCATTAACTATTTAGAGAGCATCACAGATATAGGGGTCTATCCTTTGGTGGCGCTGCTTATCTTTTTTCTTTTTTTTATCGGCGTAGCATTTTACGTGATTCTTGCAAGGAAAGAATACTTTGATACACTTTCTAATTTACCGCTACGGTCTTCAGAAACAGACACATTAATTCCTAACACAACAGGTTATGATGAAGAAACTAAATAAAACTACGTTATTTTTACTGGCAACACTCTTCTTGCCCTTAATAAATTTTGCACAGGAAGCTCAAGCTTCTAAACAAAGTTGTTTTTCAAATCCATTATTCAATACTTTATTGATCCTCATCATTGTATTGATGCTTGTGATATTAGTGCTAGGGCAATCCTTAAAAAATATTTCTGAAGGCGATTTCCTATCTAATAAATTAATAGAAAAGAAAAAGCAGGATAGCGCAGGAGCCGGAAAAATAACCTCACTGTTATTCCTCTTGTTATTGGGTAATAAATTAAAAGCCGGAAACGTATCACAAAATGATTGGACCGTGGGAGGTTTGGATATGGCAACCTTCTATTTTATGTTGGCTATCATTTTAATCGAAGTAATTGTGATCGTGGTTCTTTATTACACGTTCGTGAATTTATTAGGAAGCGAGAAGAATCTTGAGGTGGCTAAACAAAAGGTAAAAACAAAAACTATTCTCGAAAAAATAAATGCATCAGTGGATGTTGAAGAGGAAAAAGATATCTTATTAGATCATGATTATGATGGTATTAAGGAATTGGACAATGATCTTCCTCCTTGGTGGAAGTACGGATTTTACTTAACCATTGTTATAGCTTTTATTTATATGGTCAATTTCCATGTGGCAAACACCGGCGATCTTCAAGATGTTGAGTATATCAAATCCATAGCAAAGGCTAAGATGGAAGTTGAGGATTATATGAAGACAGCGGCTAACAACGTTGACGAAACTACCATTAAGCAATTGCCGGCTGCGGATGTGGAAGATGGCAAGAAAATTTTTGTATTGAATTGTTCTACGTGTCATGGAAAAGAAGGGCAAGGATCGGTAGGTCCAAATCTATCAGACAAGTATTGGATACACGGAGGAAGTTTGGTTGATATTTTTAAATCAGTTAAGTATGGCTGGGTAGATAAGGGAATGAAAGCCTGGAAGGAAGATCTTTCGCCAATGCAAATTGCACAAATATCAAGTTACATCAGAACTATAACAGGAACAAATCCTCCTGGAGCAAAAGCAGCTCAAGGCGACCTTTATCAAGAGGAAGTTGCGCTCGCTGCTGATTCAACTGTAGTTATTAGTGATAGCCTACTTTTGAAAAAGGATACTTTAAAATAGAATGGAACTTAAAGAAGATAGTACTGAGTCGTTTCGTGATCATATAGCAACTATAGATGAACAAGGAAAAAGGAAGTGGATCTTTCCAACTCAACCTATAGGTAAATTTTATAACTATCGAAAATTATTAAGCTACGTTTATCTTTTGATTTTTTTTGGATTACCCTTTATAAAGGTAAATGGTGATCCGCTTTTTCTCATAAATGTTTTAGAACGTAAGTTCATTTTATTCGGCATGATCTTTTGGCCGCAAGATCTTTTCATCTTTGGATTAGGTATGCTTATCTTCATTGTCTTCATTGCTCTATTCACAGTAATTTTTGGACGTGTGTTTTGTGGTTGGGCTTGTCCACAAACTATTTTTATGGAAATGCTATTCCGTAGAATAGAGTATTGGATCGAGGGAGATGCAACATATCAAAGAGCATTAAAGAAAGCGCCGTTAAATGGTGAAAAGATCTTTAAACGAGGAACCAAGTATACTTTATTCTTTCTCTTGTCGTTTTTGATCGCAAATACTTTTCTTTCATATATTATTGGCGTTGACGAGGTATTTAAGATGGCTAGCGAACCTATTAGTCAGCATATAGGAAGTTTAACTTCTATTTTGCTGTTTACAGGAGTGTTTTTCTTTATTTATTCCTGGTTTCGAGAGCAAGTTTGTCTTATTGTTTGTCCCTACGGAAGAATGCAGGGTGTATTACTAGATAAGAATTCTGTTATTGTTGCATATGATTATGTTAGAGGAGAAAGTAGACATCACTATAAAAAGAGTGAAACTAGAACAGGAGGAGATTGTATTGATTGCGGTTTATGCGTTAAAGTTTGCCCAACTGGAATTGATATTCGTAACGGCACGCAGCTTGAATGTATAAATTGTACGGCTTGCAGTGATGCTTGCGATCATATAATGGAGAGCGTTGGATTCGAAAAAGGATTGATTCGCTATGATTCTGAGAATGGTATTAAGAATAAAGTAAAGTTAGCATTTACAACACGCATGAAAGCATACTCTGCAGTTTTAGCGGTGTTGATATCGGTGGAAGTGTTTTTGTTGGTAACCCGATCGGATTATGATGCTACTGTTATAAGAGCTAAAGGAATGTTGTATCAAACGCAACCTAATGATCAGGTGAGTAATTTATTTACAATTAAGCTTGTGAACAAAACCCGAAAAACCTTGCCTGTTGAAATTAGAGTGGAGAATTTTCCGGGTGCTAAGATAGAGATAGTGGGAAAGAATCTGGAAGTTAAAAGGGAAGATATGACGCAAGGAAGTTTCTTTCTCTTCTTGAATAAAAAGGGCATTAAAAAAAGAAAAACAGAATTGAAGATCGGGATCTACAGCAATGGTAAATTGATAAGGACAGTTAAAACAAACTTTTTTGGACCTGTTTCAATATAATTTAAAACTAATACTATGAGTTGGGGAATAAGAATAACAGTGCTTTATGTATCTTTTATGGTACTGATTGTAACAATGGTAGTAATAAGCAGTACAAGCAAGGCAGAACTAGTTGCTAAGGACTACTATGCGCAAGAGTTGAACTATCAACAACGCATAACTGCCATTACAAACGAACAAGAACTTAATGAAAGCATAACTCATGAATTAAATAATGGCAGTTTCGTTCTGAGTTTGCCAAGTGCAATCAGAAGTAAGGATTTTAAAGGGGAATTAGTTTTTTTCCGACCTTCTGATTCTACAAAGGATGTAAAGGTAAAATTAGAATTTGATAGTGAAGGAAAGCAAATTATTGATACCCGTAAGTATACAAAGGGCATTTACAAAATTTGCATTTCATGGCACAATGAGGGAAAAGAATTTTACAAAGAAGAAGTGATCAATTTATAGAATGGAGTATTTTCTGGCGGCCATAACATTAGGATTGTTAAGTGGGTTTCACTGCATCGGCATGTGTGGCCCAATTGCCATGGCATTACCGGTACATAAAAAAACTTCAACATTAAAGGTAATTTCAATTTTAGCTTACAACTTTGGCCGCGTAATAACTTATTCGTTATTTGGTGTAGTGTTTGGTTTGATCGGCCAGAGTTTTTCTTTTTTTGGTTTACAGCAAAAACTTTCGATAATTCTGGGAATAGGTATTTTGATATTTCTTATCTTTCCATACTTAAGTATTAAACCAAATGCGTTTTATTTTAATTTCATAAATAAAATTAAAACTAAGATTTCTTCATTGTTTAATAAAAATGACCTCGGTTCTTTATTTGGAATTGGTTTGCTAAATGGTTTATTACCTTGTGGAATGGTGTACATTGCTCTTGCGGGTGCTTTAGTTGGCCAAACTGCATTTCACTCAATGTTATTTATGGCTGTTTTTGGTTTAGGAACAATTCCATTCATGTTTAGTGTGAGTTATATTAGCCAATTCATTTCATTAAAGGCTAGAAACACCATCAAAAAAGTACAACCGTTTATAATTGCAATTATGGCTGTGTTACTAATTGTACGCGGCTTGAATTTAGGCATCGATCATTTAAGTCCTAAGTTGAATGAGGAGTTAGGTTCTCAGCGAGTGTGTAAACAGCAAATACAATGTTGCCCAAAAAAATAGTTCATGTCATCAGATCTTGTTTCAAAATACAATATACCGGCGCCGCGCTACACAAGCTACCCTACAGTGCCTTATTGGGATGATAATGTAACACAAGAACTATGGACAAATCAAATCAAAGAGTCATTTAAAAAGTACAATAAGAATGGAATAAGTCTTTATATTCATTTACCTTATTGCGAAAGTTTGTGTACGTATTGTGCTTGCAATACGCGCATTACCGTTAATCATAATGTAGAGAAGCCTTATATCGATACTTTGTTGAAAGAATGGAATCTATATCTTGAACAATTTGAAGCAAAGCCAAAGATCAAAGAGATCCATTTAGGGGGAGGAACGCCCACGTTTTTTTCAGCACAAAATTTAAAACATCTTATTTCAGCAATTCTTAGTACTTGCGACTTGCACAAACAGCATGATTTGAGTTTTGAAGGACATCCTTCAAACACAACGGTAGCACACTTACAAACTTTATATGACCTTGGATTTAGGCGAGTAAGTTTTGGTGTGCAAGATTTTGATACTAAAGTACAGTATACGATCAATCGTTACCAAACATTTGAAGAAGTAAGCTTGGTAGTGAATGCTTCAAGGGCCATAGGATATACATCAGTAAATGTTGATCTAGTATACGGTTTACCTTATCAAACAATTCAATCGGTAAAAGAAACTGTAAAAAAGATCGTAGAGTTAAAGCCTGAACGCATTGCATTTTACAGTTACGCGCATGTACCTTGGTTAAAACGAGGGCAAAGGAAATATACCGAAAATGAATTGCCGGTAAATTCGGAGAAGAGGGGGCTGTATAATGTTGGAAAAAATTTATTTGTAGAGGGATCTTATGTTGATATTGGTATGGATCATTTTTCTTTACCGGGCGACGATCTTTTGAATGCGCACAATAGCGGAACACTTCATCGTAATTTTATGGGATACACTACCAATACGACTAAGCTTTTAATTGGGTTAGGGTGTTCGTCAATTAGCGATTGTTGGAATGCATTCTCTCAAAATATAAAAACAGTAGAGGAATACAGCCAGATGGTTGATTCGGGTAAATTTCCTCTTTATAAGAGACATATGCTTACAAAGGAAGATCTTATTATACGAAAACATATACTCGATCTAATGTGCAAGCATTCAACGGATTTTGGAGTGAGTGTTAGTCACGAAAAACTATTGAATGAATGCATGTCCCGATTAGCTGATTTTAGTGCGGATGGTTTGATCGAAATAAAAAACGCAAAACTCAATTTAACAGAGCAAGGTAAACTGTTTATACGGAATATTTGTATGGCTTTTGATAAACGCTACTGGAGCAAGGTGAAAAAGGAGAATGTATTTAGCACTACGGCTTAAAGATCTTAACTTAATTCCTCCATCTCCTTCTTCAAGTCGTACTGTAGGTCTTCATGCAGTTTTGAAATAAGCGTATTCAGTTTTTTTAATTGCGTATTATAAAGGTTCATAAGAACTTTGTTTTTATGATAGGGGATACCGGAGCCCTTCATCTTTTGTAAAAAATATATAATAAGTTCGGCTTCCTTTTCTTTAGAGCCTGTATATTTTGCGTAACGACCAATTATTCTTAGGATCTTGCGTAAGCTTTTCTTTACAAGATATAAATTGGTTTGTGTGATCTCTAAAAAAAAATCATCGACTTCTTTTTTCGCTACCGAAATAAATGTTTCGGGATCGTGTGCCTCAAACAAAAGATAATCCATGTAGGCTTTATTATCCCTTTTGTATTTACCAAGCGCTAAGCATAATTCGGCGAGCTCTTCTTTAGAAAGTTCTTTTAGCTCCTTTTTTATATCGCTTATCGAACGTACTTGCATTAAAATCTTTTCAATGGTGTAAGTAAATGCTCAAGTCCGTTCAACTTTATCTCGTACATGGTTTCTAGTAATACCCCAATTTTGCCTTTAGGAAATCCATTGCGATTGAACCATTCCAAATAGCTAACAGGAAGGTCGCATAACAACTTACCTTCGTATTTTCCGAAGGGCATTTCTTTGCGCACCAGGTCAAGTAAGTATGATGATTCAATAGCTTTCATAGTAATTTCACTTTGTATTTTTCTGCCATTTTTTGTAATTGCTCATCACTTACATTGTGTAAATTTTTAGAACTATGATAATTCTCTACAGTTAGTACATGTAATTGATAATTGTATTTGGTTGCAAGCTTAAAGTACGGTTCTATTTCCCAGCCGAGTGTAAACGTATTTTCTATAAATATTTTAGGCAAATTTTTTTTAAGCGCGTCTTCTGTTTGGAGTTCACAGGCTTTATAAGCCTTATGATTCTCATCAAATTTGAAGTCGTACTCACCTTTTTCATTTGTAAAATAGCTATCTATTGAATAAACAGGATATTTTCCGCGCTCACTTAAATGTTTCGCTAGTGTACTTTTTCCGGCGCCTGGTAAACCTCGTAATAATATGAGTACTTTTTCGATGGATTTAAATTACAAATAATTTCTTGCTTCCTGCATTATTAGTACATTTAATTATGCTTAGGATATTCATAATGGTTTTGCTTTTGCCTTTTTGCGGCATAGCGCAAGGCTATCCAATTACCCCAACAAATTATGTTACTGACGGAGCTCAAGTACTACGAGATGATGAAGAGATATCTTTGAATGCAATTTTGAGGTCATTCGAGGATAGTACTTCCATTCAATTGTTTGTTTACACAGCCAGTAGTTTAAATGGCTTAGTAATTGCCGATCTGTGTCAAGAAATATCTCATAATTGGAAAATAGGAAATAAGAAAACCAATAATGGTGTTCTTATAGGGATTTTTGTAAACGACCATAAGTTTAGGATCCATACTGGTTATGGCATGGAAGGTGTTTTGCCGGATCTGCTTACTAAGCGAATTCAAGACGAGTTTATGCGCCCATACTTTAAGCAAAATGATTATTATAATGGTATTTATTCTGGAGTTAATAAAATTCAATATTACAGCAAGAATGAATACGAACCGGAAAAGGAGGAGGCAGCAACATATTGGCAGAATGTTTTTTATGGTTATCTAATTAATTTTATAATGCTAAGTATTTTTCTTTTTCTGCTGTTTAGTAAAAATTCAGATCAAAAGAGGTCTACGGCATCAAAGATCACTCTAACAGTTATTGCAGTCATTTTATCAATAATACCATGCATTGGTTCCGTGGTGCTCGGATTCATGTTCTTGTTTTTTATAAAGAGCAAACGAGGTTCAGGGTCTTACACGTCATCCGGCGATTCTACCTGGTATAGTTCTTCCTCTTCCTCAAGTTCTTCTTACGATTCCGGTTCGATTTTTGATGGCGGCGGTGGCGGAGATTCGGGCGGTGGCGGAAGTGATAGTAGTTGGTAAAAAGGATAGAGAGGAAGTGTTAAATTGACAATGATTGTCAAAAAATAACAAAAATATTATATATTTGATATATTGTGTCAAATTTAGGAAATATACTTAAAGAAGCCAGAGTTAAAAAAAAGCTTACTGGTGTAGATGCTTCAAATGCTTTAGGTCTTGATACTTCTCTTTTAAATAGAATTGAGAAAGGCTCGCGTGTGGCTACAAAAAATCAGATCTTTTCAATGGCTAAGTTTTACAAATTAAATGTAAAAACACTCCAAATAGAATGGCTTTCAGAAAAACTTCAAAAAGTTCTTGAAGGAGAGGAATACGCCTTCGAAGCTTTGCAAGTAGCAGAGGGTGTTATTGAATACAGCAAGGCAAGTTTTGAAGATGAAGACATAATTGGCAAAATAAATAAACTAAAAAAACAATTAGATAGTTTAATGCCTATTTCAAAGCTCAATTATCAAACCTAAGAAACTATTTCAGAGTAAAGTACACCTATGATAGCAATCGAATTGAAGGGAATACACTTACTCTTCAAGAAACTGCACTTGTTGTAGATAAAGGAATTACCATTGGTGGCAAATCTGTTCAAGAACATTTAGAAGCTATTAATCATTCAGAAGCTGTAGAGTTTATCTTGGATCTTGTTCAAAATAAAGTTGGCCTAACAGAGTATGTTTTAAAACAGTTGCATGACTTAGTATTACGCGGTATTGATAAAAATAACGCCGGCAAATATAGAAGTGTTAATGTAATGATAAGTGGGAGTGCTCACAAACCACCACAACCGTTTATGTTGCAAAAGTTCATGGAAGATTATTTTTATTTTTACGAGCTTAACAAGGCAAGTATGCACCCTGTAATTCTCGCTGCCGAAATGCACGAACGTTTAGTTACAATTCATCCCTTCAGTGATGGCAATGGACGCACTTCTAGGCTTGTAATGAATTTGGTATTAATGCAGTTTGGTTATCCCATAACTAATATCAATAGCGAGCGCTCTAACCGTCTTAAGTATTATAGTGCGCTAGGAACTGCGCAGGTTAAAAATAGTAAAACAGGTTTTTATAATTTCATTAGCGATTCAGTTTATCAATCCTTAACCGAGTATGTTGAACTCGTTAAATAAAAAACCCTCTCAATTATGAGAGGGTTTTTTGTTTTTAAGAGTCTAGAGTTTTATTTCTCTGTTACACCTTCCGGTTTTGGTAACAAAGCTTTTCTGCTCAATTTTATTTTTTTAGTTTTAGGATCATCACCTACATATTTTACTTGAATGATATCTCCTTCTTTAATTACACCTTCTAAAGTATCAATACGTTTCCAATCGTATTCGCTAATGTGTAATAAACCATCTTTACCAGGCATTATTTCCACAAATGCTCCGTATGGCATAATCGTTTTTACTTTTGCCTCGTAAATTTCGCCTACTTCAGGAACGGCAACTATTTGTCTGATTCTAGTTTTTGCAGCTTCTACGCTTTCTTTATTCTCGCCAAAGATCTCAACAACACCGGTTTTGTCAACCTCTGTAATAACAATGGTTGCTCCTGTTGAGCGTTGCATTTCTTGGATCACTTTTCCGCTTGGCCCTATTACAGCACCAATAAATTCACCTGGGATAACAATCTTCTCGAAACGAGGTGCGTGTGATTTGTAATCTTCACGTGGTTTATCAATGGCCTTCAACATTTCATTCATAATATGTAAACGCCCATCGCGTGCTTGTTTCATAGCCTGAGCCATTACTTCATACGGCAATCCATTTACTTTTAAATCCATTTGAACCGCAGTGATACCGTCTTTTGTTCCACACACTTTAAAATCCATATCTCCTAAATGATCTTCATCACCTAAAATATCAGATAATATAGCATAGTTTCCTTTTTCATCTGTGATCAAACCCATGGCAATACCTGCAACCGGTTTAGCGATTTTTATACCTGCATCCATCAATGCTAATGTACCAGCACAAACCGTTGCCATACTCGACGAACCATTACTTTCTAAAATATCACTTACAATACGAATGGTATAACCCGAATCGGTTGGTACCACTTTTCTAAGCGCACGTAATGCTAAATTACCATGACCAACTTCACGACGACCAACGCCACGATTAGGCTTTGCTTCACCTGTACTAAATCCAGGAAAGTTGTAATGCAACATAAATGTTTCTTCACCTTGATTGAAAGCACCATCAATTCTTAATTTATCTAATGGTGTTCCTAAAGTTACTGTAGTTAACGATTGTGTTTCACCACGCGTAAATACTGCACTTCCATGTGGCGAAGGTAAATAACCTACTTCTGCCCAAATAGGACGGATATCAGTTGTTTTTCTTCCATCCAAACGTACTTTTTCATCAATAGCTAAGCGACGAACAGCAACATATTCTACTTCGTGATAATATTTATTAATCAACCCTTCTTTTTCTTTTAACTCTTCAGGTGAATATTGTTTTTTAAATTCTTCTAAAGGAGCTTTGAAATTTGCTTTACGATTATTTTTATTCGGATCTAATTTCTTAGCCGCCGCATAAACTTTATCGTAAGTTTCTTTCATCACTTTTGCTTTCAAGCCAGCATCATTTGTTTCGTGATTGTATTCACGTTTTGGTTTTAAACCTGCTTTTACTGCAAATGCATTGATCTCTTTTACTTGAATTTTGATAGCTTCGTGAGCAAATTTAATTGCTTCCAACATTTCGTCTTCACTAACTTCTTTCATTTCACCTTCAACCATGGCAATGTCATGTGCGTTACCCGCAACGATCATCTCCAATGTATTGCCAACCATTTGTGTTTTGGTTGGATTGATAACTAATTTACCATCTATCTTCGCAACACGCACTTCACTCACCGGGCCATTAAATGGAATATCACTTACTGCAATTGCTGCAGAAGCTGCTAAACCTACCAAAGCATCCGGCATATTTTCTCTATCAGTTGATATCAATGATAACATCAATTGTGTATCCGAGTGATAATCATCTGGAAATTGTGGACGCAAAGCTCGGTCAACAATACGCGAAATTAATACTTCGTAATCTGATAATTTTGCTTCGCGTTTAAAAAATCCGCCAGGGAAACGTCCTGCCGACGCAAATTTTTCTTGATAATCAACGGTAAGCGGTAAAAAGTCAACGCCTTCTTTCGCGTCTTTATTACTTACAATGGTTGCAAGTATCATGGTATTACCCAATTTTACTACTACAGCGCCATCCGCTTGTTTTGCTAATTTTCCTGTTTCTAATGTTACTATCCGGCCATCGCCAAGATCGAAACTGTGTGTGATTCCTATTTGTGACATATTTGTTTTTGTTTTAGGCGAACCCCTTGTTCGCCGGGTTTATATTTATTTTAAATATTCTAATAAAAAGGGCAATCCGATTATGTCAGATTGCCCCTTTTAATAAATGCAGCCGTAAATTATTTACGGATGTCTAATGTTTTAATGATGCCACGGTAGCGTGTAAGATCATTCTTTTTCAAATAATCTAATAACGCTCTGCGCTTACCAACTAAGTTCAATAAAGCACGTTGTGTACCAAAATCTTTTTTGTTGTTCTTTAAATGTCCTGTTAAATGATCGATACGGTGAGTGAATAAAGCAACTTGCGCTTCAGCACTTCCAGTATTCTTCTCAGTTCCTGCGTACTTTTTAAAAATGTCTTTTTTTACTTGCGATGTCAAATACATGTTCTATCTGTTTTAATTTCGGACAACAAATATAATGAATTTTAGCTATTGGCACAATAAAAAAGCTCAAAAATAACCCTGTTTTTGAGGGTTTTAGCCCTTATCCCATAAATTATTTACTTTTGAGGCATGATATTAAAGGGTATACTCTATATAGTGCTTATAATTTTTAGTGCTGTTTTCCTAATAGTTTCTCTTATTATGGCCGCTTTAAAATTCAACTCTAACGGAAAACAAGCCCTTAGATGGCTTATCGGATTTGGCCTGAGTTTGCTAGTACTTATTTTTTCGATCATGATGCTTGTGAATGGGGTTGTGGGTAAGGCAAAGGAGTTTGCAGGTAGTATTGAGGAGTTTGGTATGGAACAAGCTCAAAGGATGGATTCGTTGAATAATTTGTATACCAATTCGAAGGATTCATTATTGGAGTCTGCTAGCATTAACTATTTAATGAGCTTGGAGCCGGATAGTGTTAAAGGAAAAGTGCATGCACAATTTTATGGCTATTTAGGATTTAGAGATTATTACCGTTTACCAATTGTATGGCCTTACTCATTGCATTGCATGGATTCACTGGGAGACGGCACTTTATATAACGAAGCCAATGTTCAACAATTTGACATAAATGATAATGGTGAATTATCGTGTGATGTAAATGGAATTATGACATTTGCTTTTACAAAAGAACATTTGATAGGCATGAGGGTAAAAATAGAGAACAAACCCAAGAAAGTTTATTTTGCTTATGACTTTAAAGGAAAAAGCGAAAATTTTTTTAAAAACGAGCAAGAACTCTTGTATTACGCTCAAGAAATTGGTTTTGATAAAAGCACAGAACTTAAAAGCTGCAAAGATTATTACAACGAGTTTTGATCGAGGATTATTCTTCCTGCACCATCTTTAGTATAAATCACGGTATCAAAATTGTTGCGCTGCCTAATGTAATCTTTGTAAACTTCGCTTAATTCTGTTCGCATTTTTAGAACATCATTAAAGTTTCCGTTAACGGTCATTAGCATTTCGCACGATTCGCGAACGCCGTGCTCACCACCGTGATTAGCGCTAATATAATCTACAAGATTATTTTTAATACAATACTCAGTAAATAATGTAGTGGCTTGTTTTGCTATCATAATTCGCAAACCGCATACGTTTGCTATAGATAGATCCAATACATCATCAAAAAAATACACTACCTCTTCGGGTTTAATGCCTTTGTGATCGCAAATATAATTCAAGGCATCTATCTTATGTGCAATTTTGTAGAACGATAAATTGAAATGTTCGCGTGTAGCAAAGAACTGTGCGCTTTCATTTTTTTCGCCACTAATGATTGCCGTAAAAGGGAGGTGTTTTGTCTTTAAAAAATGCGAAAAACGCAATAAGTTTGTGCCCATGCTATCAATCTCACTAAAACCACTTCCTGCTTGCCCGGTTTTAAATCCGTTGTTAAAAACGCCATCCCAGTCAAAAATAAAAGCTTTGACTTTACTTAATCGCGTTGCAAGATCTGTTTCGCTAGTTACAAATTTCCCTATGTATTTTGGGTTGCTCACTTTCTATTTTTTAGCTACGAATTACACTAATTTTCACTAAGCTGTGTGTGTTTAGATTAGCGTTAATTCGTGGCTTAAGTACTTTAAGATTTCAAATCCTGAATATCCAGCATACCAACCGGCTTTCCGCCATTTGTAACTACAATCGTATCCACATTTGTTTTTTTGAATAAAGCGTTAGCCTCGTTCAATAATACATCTCCATCAATTGTAATTGGCTCGCGGAATTCAAGGTCACTTAATTTTTTTCCTAATACATCACGGCCTTTATCTTGGATCAATTTACGTAAAGAGCCATCCGTAAATACACCTTTAATGCTGCCATCAGCTTTTGTTACAGTAATAGCGCCGTATCCGAACTCAGTCATTTTTACAATAGCATCAGTAATATTTGTACTCTCAGGTACTAAAGGATTAATGCCTTTTATAGCTTCTTTTACTTTTACCATCATTAAACGCGTATCGGTAATGAACTGATCGGTTCCAACGGTGGTGAAATTATTTTCGGTAAGCTGTTTCATTACTTTTAACGGAACAGTAATTGTATGAACTCCAATATTAATAGCGTTACGAACATGCTCTATATTACGAACCGATGAGAACATGATCTTGGTATCATAACCGTAAATTTCTACCGCGTCAACACATTGTTCAACTAATGTTAAAGCATCATGTCCTTGATCTTGTAAACGTCCCACAAGCGGACAAACATACGTTGCGCCGGCTTGCATGGCCATATATGCTTGTTGCAAAGTATACACCAAATGTACATTCACTAAAAGACCTTTATTACGAAGCATTTTACATGCGCGAACGCCTTCCAATGAAACAGGAATTTTAAAAACGGTCTTATGTTTATCTAAACCCAAAGCTAATTGGCGCTCTGCTTCAGCTAAAATTTCTTCGGCAGTATTTCCTAAAGCTTCGATCTGTAGTACAGGAACTATTTTACTGAGTTTTACAATGGTACCGTCAATATCGGTAATACCTTCTTTTTGCATGAAGGTTGGGGTAGTAGTTAAACCATTTAAAAAACCAAGCTTAAAGCCTTCTTCAATTTCTTTAAGATTTGCTGAGTCTAAATATAATTCCATAATTTTATTTTAATTAAAGTGTAAAGAAACGAAATATCCCAAAACAAAACAAGCAGGCTATTACACCTGCTTGTTTTGTTTATTTAGGTTAATATTATTCGATAATAATGACAAGGTATTTAGAAACGCTCCAAAATTCTTCAGCATTAGTAATCTCTATCTTTTCAACGGTTTTTTCGCCTATTAATTTGTAAGAACCACTAGGATGTGTAGTGATGATCTTAGCTTTTTTGGCTCCAATATTGATGCTGTTTACTTCGTCGATATTTACTTTTGTAAAATATTCCTTATTAAAATCTTCTTTTAATTTGTTTGTTTTACCAATCCCAATAAAACCACCTTCTTTAGTAATGATATTTTTTGTTTTTAATTCTTTACTTGTACCAAAGGCGTAATAAGATGTTTTAATGACAACAGTTTTAGCATCGCTTTCGTCAAGTATCTCTTTGTAATCTGTATTTAATGTTGAAAGTTCAATGTTCAAACTCTCTATCTTATTTTTTAGATCTGTGATCTCTTCATCTTTCAAGTTCAATGAGGCTTGTAAATTTTCGATCATGGTTTGCATACCTTCTAATTTAAGATTGCTGGCCTTTAATTTTCTGCTTAATGAATTGATGCGCGATTTGTTTCTGCCCATCAAGTCGTATATAGCTTGAATATCTTCCTTAATTTGACCTTCTTTACTTTTTACATCACCATTACCGGCAGTGCTAGTTACGATCTTTTCTTTTTCTTTTATCGTATTTAAATTATCTTGTATCTCATTAAATGTTGAGATGAATTCCTGAAGAGCAATTTCTTTTTCGTTTAATTTACCGCTTAAGCCGCTATTAATTTCTTTTAAACTATCGGCTAATGGATTTAATTCTTTTTCACCGTCATTACCGCATGAAGTAAAAAAAGCAGAGCTTCCTACTAACATTGCAGCGATGATCAATAATCCTAACTTTTTCATATGAATGTGTTTTTTGTTTATTCGTTTAAGCAGCAAAAGTAACCCATTTTAGAATAAAAAAAAGCGCAAAAATGCGCCTTTTATAATGAGCTTAAATTACTTAGCAAAACTCGTCGTAAACCATTTTTAAATGCTCGGCAATCATGGCTGCTGTACGTCCTTCAATATTATGACGTTCAACCATATGCACCAATTCACCGTTCTTAAAAAGAGCTATGCTAGGGCTGCTTGGTGGATAAGGTGCAAAATGTTCGCGGGCAGTTTTTACTGCATCTATATCAAATCCGGCAAATACTGTTGTTAATTTTGTAGGCAACTTTGCGTTACTCAAACTCATTTTTACACCCGGCCGACATGCGCCTGCAGCACATCCGCAAACAGAATTAACTACCAATAATACAGTTCCCTGTTGTTTAATGGCATTTTCAACTGATTCCGAGGTGGATAAATCTTCAAAACCCGAGCCGGTCAATTCGGCTTTCATGGGATTTACTATGGTTTCTGGATACATGTTTTAAATTTTTATCAAAGTTACATATAAAACATCCAAATGCTTCGATTTATTTTATAAAGGAATGTTAATTTATCCCCATAATTTGCCGTACAAAATATTATTCATTTTTAGCAAGGGTGAATTATTATATTTACCGAACCCAAAACAATCGGGACTAAAAATATAGACATGAGACCTATTAAATTTACAGCTATTGCAGCCCTTTGTTTGGCCAACTTGGCCTTTGCTCAAAAAAAGAATCTACCAAGCGATATGGTTACAAATGCAAAACCAAAGTTTGTAGAAGAAGTTAAAAACTTGGCTAACGAAATTGTTATTCCATATAAACGCTACGAATTGCCAAACGGCATGCAGATCATTATTCATGAAGATCATAGTGACCCCATTGTTTATGTTGACGTAACTTACCATGTTGGTAGTGCGCGCGAACAACAAGGCCGTAGCGGTTTTGCACATTTCTTTGAACACATGATGTTTCAGGGTTCAAAAAATGTGGGCGACGAACAGCATTTTAAAATTATTACCGAAGCCGGTGGTACACTTAACGGATCTACCAATACCGATCGCACCAATTATTTTGAAGTTGTGCCAAGTAATCAATTCGAAAAAATGCTTTGGTTAGAATCTGATCGCATGGGATTTTTATTAGATTCGGTAACTCAAAAGAAATTTGAAGTGCAACGCGCTACTGTAAAAAATGAGCGTGGACAACGTTACGATAATGCGCCATATGGTTTAGTGAACGAAAAAATTGCCGAAGCGCTTTATCCAAAAGGACATCCATATAGTTGGTCAACCATTGGGTATTTAGATGATCTTAATCGGGTTGATGTTGGTGATCTTAAACGTTTTTATATGCGCTGGTATGGGCCTAATAATGGCGTATTAACTGTAGCAGGAGATGTTACCGTAGAAAAAGTGTTAGAGCTTGCAACAAAATATTTCGGAAGCATTCCGCGCGGCCCTGCAGTAAAACTACAAACTGTTGCTCCGATTGTTCTTACCGGAAATCGTTATATTTCTTATGAGGATAATGTAAAATTGCCAATGTTGCGCATGGCTTATCCTTCAGTAAAAACAAATACAAAAGAGGAAATTGCTTTAGATGCTTTAGCTAATATTTTGGCAGGATCTCAAGGATCGCCTTTTTATAAAGCATTTATTGAAACTAAAAAAGCAGTGGGTGCTAATGCATTTCCAATTTCGCGTGAATTAACCGGGCAATTTGAATTTATGATCCGCGCCAATCCGGGATCAGCTTTAGCTGACATGGAAAAAGAAGTGTACGCTGTTTTAGCTGCATGGGAAAAGAAAGGTGTTACCGATGATGATTTGAGCAAATATAAAGTTGGTTATAAATCAAGTGTTTTAGGTCAAATTACAACAGTGCAAGGTAAAGGAGCAGCATTGGCAGCTAATCATACTTTGGCCGGCAATGCAAATTTTATAGTAAAAGAAATGGCTATGGTAAATTCGCTTACAAAAGCGGAAGTAATGGCTGCTTATAATAAATACATTAAAGGTAAAAAAGCAGTTGTTTTAAGCTGTTTACCAAAGGGAAAGCCTGAATTAGCAGCAGCAAAAGATAATTGGAAAATGTACGATCGTACAGTTGAACCCGAAAGCGTTGAATATAAGAACTTAAGTTATACGGAGCCTAAGGATGTTTTTAGCAGAGATGTAATGCCAAACGCAACACAAGCAATGCCTGTGCCTGTTCCCGATTTTTATACAGCACAATTTACAAATGGTATAAAAATAATTGGCCTTCAAAATAACGAGATCCCAAAAGTTAATATTCTTATTAGTATTCAAAATGGGCACAGGTACGAACCTACTGAAAAAGCAGGCTTAGCTTCATTACTTACTTCGGTTTGGGGGCAAAGTACTATAAAAACATCGGCCGAAGAAGTGGAAAATAAATTAGATCGCATTGGAAGTCGTATCAGTATAAATACCGGAGAAGATGAGATCAATTGTTCTATAGAGTGCTTTAAAGAGAATGTTGCGGCAACCATGGCCATTTTAAAAGAGAGTTTATTTGAGCCAAAATTTGATAAAACTGAATTTGAATTGGAAAAGAAAAAACAAGGCGATGCTATTATCCAAGCACAAATGTCGGCTGCGGGTTTGGCAGATAATTTGTACAAAAAACTATTGTTTGGTAAAACTAATGTAATAGGTATACCTGTAAATGGAACAACTAATAGTCTTAATAGTATTACACTTGAAGATGTAAAAGCGTACTATGATCAAAGCATGAATGCCAATTTGATCTCTGTTTCTATATCAGGTGATATTACAAAAGATGAAATGATAAAACATATGGCTTTTATGAATGATTTTAAAGATAAAGGAGCAAGAAAATATGAGGAGCCTGCTAAGCCAGCCATCGAAAAAACAAAGATCTATTTTTGCGATAAAAAAGGCGCTGCGCAAAGCGAGATTAGAGCAGGTTATGTTGCTTTTTCATACGATCCTTACGGTGAGTTTTACAAAAGTCAGATCATGAACTATTCTTTTGGCTCTGCATTTAATAGTCGTTTAAATTATTTTATGCGTGAGGTAAAAGGATGGACCTACGGATGCAGAACTGGTTTTAGCGGATCTAAATTTGCCGGCCCATTCACATTCTCAGGAGGATTTAAAGCCAATACAACTGATAGCACACTTACAGAATTTATGAAAGAGATCATTAAATTTAGAGATGGAGGAATTAGTGATGAGGAGTTAAGTTTTACAAAAAATGCATTAACGCAATCAGATGCTTTACGTTATGAAGCGCCAATGCAAAAATTGTTCTTTGTAAAACGAATTATGGATTATAATTTGGAGAAGGATTACGTAAGTAAGCAAATGACCATTTTGAACAATATCAACAAGGACGAAATAAACGGCCTGGCCAAGAAAAATTTGCCTGCAGGTAAGCTGGTTATTTTTGTTTTGGGCGATAAAGCCACAAATCTTGAAAAAGTAAAAAAACTGGGTTATGATGTGGTTGAAATAGATAATGAAGGAAATGATGTAAAATAGACCTTGAAACCCCTACGAACTCCCTAAAAACCCTGAAAGTTCAGTTTTCAGGGTTTTTTGTTAATTTCTTTGGACATTAAGGTCCGTTTTTGTCAAAAAAGTTTGTTGGGGTAAAAAAAACTCGTTACATTTGCAGCCCTTATTTTTGGGAAAAACGCTTAAAAATTGAATAAAAGTGGACGCATTAAGTTATAAAACCAAGTATCAAACCAAATCAACTGCTAAAAAGGAGTGGATTTTGGTTGACGCAGAGAATGAAGTAGTTGGACGTTTGGCTACAAAAATTGCCATGATTATCCGTGGTAAACACAAAACCAACTATACGCCCCATATGGATGGTGGTGATAACGTTATCATTATCAATGCAGAGAAAGTAAGATTTACCGGTAAAAAAGCTACTGATAAAGAATACAAACGCTATACAGGGTATCCGGGAGGGCAGCGTATTGCTACCCCTAAAACCCTATTAATTAAAAATCCAACCGAGATCTTAGCACATGCCATTCATGGAATGTTGCCAAAAGGCCGTTTGGGTCGTAATTTAAATACCAACGTTCGTATTTTTGTAGGAACTGAGCATGGTATGGAAGCACAACAACCAAAAAAGATCGATCTAAGTAAAATAAAATAAGAATGGAAGTAATCAATACATCAGGACGCAGAAAAACATCAGTTGCCCGTATCTATATGACCAAGGGCAGTGGAAACATTGAGGTTAATGGCAGAGACTATAAAACCTATTTTTCTACCCCAACATTACAATATTATGTAACACAATCATTTAATGTTTCAAAAACAGCAAATGAGTATGATGTTAAAGTAAATGTAGCAGGCGGTGGTATCACAGGCCAAGCACAAGCCATTCGTTTAGCCATTGCAAAAGCTTTGGTTGAAATTAATCCGGAATACAAAAAAGATCTTCGTGCCGAAGGCTTAGTTACTCGCGATCCACGTATGGTTGAGCGTAAGAAATTCGGTCAGAAAAAAGCACGTGCACGTTTCCAATTCAGTAAACGTTAATCAATTAATCATAGAGGAAAATTACAGATGTCAACAAGAACAACATTTAACGCGTTATTAGAAGCAGGTGCACATTTTGGCCACTTAAAACGTAAATGGAACCCGGCAATGGCTCCTTATATCTATGCCGAAAAAAATGGTATCCACATCATTGATCTTAATAAAACCGTTGCAAAAGTTGATGAAGCTGCAAATGCTTTAAAACAAATTGCACGTTCAGGTAAAAAAATATTATTTGTTGCTACAAAAAAACAGGCAAAGGATATCGTAGCAGCAAAAGTGAAAGAAGTAAATATGCCTTATGTAACTGAGCGTTGGCCAGGTGGTATGTTAACTAATTTCAGTACCATCCGTAAATCAGTTCGCCGTATGGCGCAAATTGATAAAATGAACGTAGATGGCACCTATGCAAACATTTCAAAGCGTGAGCGTTTACAATTTTCACGTGAAAGAGCTAAATTGGAGATCCAATTCGGTTCAATCACTGATCTTTCTCGTTTACCGGCTGCATTGTTCATTGTAGATATCACTAAGGAACATATCGCAGTTGCTGAAGCAAAACGTTTAAACATTCCAACATTTGCAATAGTTGATACAAACTCAAACCCTAATCAGGTTGATTATGCTATTCCGGCAAATGATGATGCTTCAACTTCTATAGCTTGCATTATCGAATTAATGTGCGAAGCAGTGAAAGAAGGATTATCTGACCGTAAAGCTGATAAAGAAGCTAGTGCTGAAGAAAAAGACACTAAAGAATCAAGTGCTATAGAAGCAGAAGAATTGGCAGAAGGTTCACGCATTAAAGGTTTTGAAAAAACTGAAGATGAAGATAAAGCCGGTGGAGCTAAAAAACCTCGCAAGAGAGTGAGCGCTAAAAAATAATTAAATCATTAATCATATAAAGCGGTCATTCTGGAAACAGTTTGACCGTTTTTTTTAAAAAAACAAAAACAAAATGAATATGGCAATTACAGCAGCAGACGTTAATAAACTACGTCAACAAACAGGAGCAGGAATGATGGATTGCAAAAAAGCTTTAGAAGAAACAAGTGGCGATTTTGAAGCAGCAGTAGATTACCTTCGTAAAAAAGGTGCAAAGGTTGCTGCTAATCGTGCCGACCGTGATGCTAAAGAAGGTGTTGTGTTGGCAAAAACAACTGCCGATAACAAGCGTGGCGTTGTGATAAGCGTTAATTGTGAAACAGATTTCGTTGCAAAAAATTCTGATTTTATTGCATTTGCTGAGCAAGTAGCAAAAGTTGCATTAGAAAAAACTCCTGCAGATATAGATGCATTAAAAGCATTGCCTTTTGATAACAACGTTACAGTTGGCGATAAATTTATGGAGCAAGTTGGTAAAATTGGCGAGAAGATCGATATTGGTTATTACCAAACTGGTTCAGCTGAATATGTAACAGGATATATTCATCCGGGTAACCGCTTATCGGTTATTGTTGGATTTAATAAAGTAGTGTCGGCTGAGGTTGCAAAAAATGTAGCTATGCAAGCAGCTGCAATGGCACCGGTTGGGATTGATAAAGATGATGTAGATCAAAAAACATTAGATAGAGAATTAGATATCGCCCGCGAGCAAATTCGTGCTGAAGGTAAGCCTGAAGATATGGTAGAGAAGATCGCTCAAGGTAAATTAAACAAGTTCTATAAAGACAGTACCTTGTTGAACCAAGAGTTTTTTATCGACAACAAAGTAACGGTTCGCCAATACCTTCAAAGTGTTGAGAAAGACCTTACAGTTAAAGCACTTAAGCGTTATTCATTAGCTTAATTTAATTTGATCCCGACCATAGAGTCGGGATTTTTTTTGAATAAGTTTTTTTAAAACACTCAAAAAAAAGTAATATTATTAACTGTACCAAAACTAACTATGAAATACAAAAGAATTCTCTTAAAACTTAGCGGTGAGGCCTTAATGGGTAACAAAGGCTTTGGCATTGATCAAGAACGTTTACAAGAATATGCCAGAGAGATAAGGTCTATTGTGGATGGCGGATGCCAAGTAGCAATTGTGATTGGAGGCGGTAATATTTTTAGAGGTATTCAGGCCGAAAAAGGTGGAATGGATCGTGTGCATGGCGATTATATGGGAATGCTTGCTACAGTAATTAATAGCATGGCCATACAAAGTGCATTGGAAGTTATAGGAATTGAAACACGTTTACAAAGTGCAATTAAAATGGAGCAAATTTGCGAACCATTTATTCGTCGTAAAGCAGTAAGACATTTAGAAAAAGGACGCGTGGTTATTTTTGGTGCGGGCACCGGAAACCCTTATTTTACAACGGATACAGCGGCTGCGTTGCGTGCTATCGAAATTGAAGCTAATGTTATTTTAAAAGGAACACGCGTAGATGGAATTTACACGGCAGATCCTGAGAAAGATAAAACTGCAACAAAATACGAAACCATTAAGTTTGATGAAGTTTATAACAAGGGTCTGGAAGTTATGGATATGACGGCATTTACACTTTGCAAAGAGAATAACTTACCCATTATTGTATTTGATATGAATAAGTTGGGTAATCTTTCTAAATTAGTGAATGGTGATAAAATAGGAACCTTAGTAGAGGTTTAATAACACTTCTTTTTTTTTGGCTATGTAAACTTTGCGATCTTTGCGGCTCCTTTGCGCAATGCCAAGAGGTCTTTGCGGTTAAAAAATGGATTTGCTATCTTTAAGTGATGAAATTCCTTCGCGTTTTAATTTTCATATTTCCATTTCTGCTAAAGGCCCAAACCCTCGATGCGGATTACAAAAAATTGTATGCACGGTTAGAAAAAGGGGAGGACCTTAAAGTAGCTGATTTTCAAAAACTAATTGATCAATATCAAAAGCAATTACAAAATTTTCCGGACGAAAGTGCCGAACTGTATTATTACAAAGGTAATTATTTGTATGCCGAAGGAAAAACTGATGATGCTATTATAAGTTTTAATGGCGCTTATACTTTCGCCATGCAAGCAAAAGACACAACTTTTAGATATCATGTGATCCTCGCATTTGCACGTATTAGTTACACTAATAAAATTTACGCCAAGTCGGAAGAGTATTACACCTATGCCTTACCAGGATTGGCTGTGGTTTATGGTGCAAGCAGTAAGGAATATACCAAAATATATTTTGAATATGTGCGTTTGCTTATTCAGCTAGACCGATTAAAAGAAGTCAAGCCCTTGTTAGATGCGCTGCAATATTATTATGAAACCATGAAGATGCTCGACGACCCCACTTACCTTGCTGTAATAGGTAATTTGGGATATGTGTTACAAGAAATGGGAGATTACAATGGCGCGCTTGCAAAATACCGATCGGTTATTGAAGATGATAAATTATTAAAGGCCGGTGATACCCTAAAGCACGTGGTGATGTTATCGAATATTGGAGAAACTTATAGGGAAATGGGCTACTATAACGAAGCCCTGAGTAATTTACAAAGTGCCAAACGTTTTATACAGAAGTATAAAGTACCCGATGTAGAGCAAGCCGCTTCTATTGAAAATAATTTGGGATTGCTATATAAAGGCCTCAACGATTTTAAGAACTCCGAAAAAAGTTTTGATAACGCTATTAAGATTTATAAAAACGCCGAACTTGAGGATACAGAACCTTACTGCTCAACCTTAAGTAATAAATCGGATCTACTGAGGTTATTAGGACGAAAAGAAGAAGGCTTAAAGATCCTTGATCTGGCATTAAAGACGAGGGAGAAATATTTTGGTAAGAACTCCGAGAATTACGCAAATGCCCTAAGTAATTATGGTCTTATTCTTTACGAAATGGGCGAACTTAATCGCGCGCTCGATTATTTTAAAGAAGCCTACGATATTTATAAAACTACTATTTCAAATACTCATCAGAGTTATGCCAATTGTTTAAATAGCCTTTCGAGTTGTTATTATTATAAAGGCGATTACAAAAAGGCGGAGGAATATAAATTTGAAGCTATAAGTATTGTAGAAAAAACATTAGGCAAGGAACATTATAAGTATATTTCTTTTGCGCTTGGAACTTTTGATGTGCTTGTTGCTACCAACCAGTATCAAAGGGCTATACAAATTATTTCTGAAGCATCGCTTTTAGCAAAAAAGAAATTTGGTGTTAATCATGATCTGTATATCCGGGCCCTCATAAATTTGGCTTCTGCAAAATTATTCGTTCACAAATACGAAGAAAGTGTTAATCTATTTGAAGAAGCCATCGAGCGAAAAATGAATAGTCTTAATTCGTTCTTTTATGTAATGAGTCGCGAAAATCAAGTTCTTTATTTGGAAGAGCTTCAGGGCGAGTTCTCGTTTTACAGTACTGTCCTTTTTAATTACAGTTGGATATACCCCGAGGCCGATATGAAAGCAAAGTACGAGAAGTATTTTAATTTTCACATCACCTTAAAATCCCTGTTGAATAAGAACAGCATGGAGTGGCAAAAAAAGGTGAGTGATAGTAAGGATGCAGCTATTATATCAACATATCAAAAATGGAAAGATCTAAAGAAAGAACTGAATGATTTATATAAAGGCGATCTTGTTATGGATCAAGAAGCGGAACTTATTAGAAAAATAAATTTATTGGAATCGAATTTAAAGAGTGGTATTGGCCTTGATCCACAACCTACATTTACATTTAAATCTTTAAAGGATCAGTTAAATGAAGGCGAGGCTGTTGTAGACATTTCGAAATATACCGATATAACGGACACTATGCGAGTGGATAGATATGCGGCATTAGTGGTGCAAAAGAATTCGGGAGCTCCGAGATGCATTTTTCTTTCGAAAAAACGATTTAACGATGAAAAAGCAGTAAACTATTACAATGGTAAAATGGACGCGTTGGAGCTTGATACCATTTCATATGGACTTTTCTATAAAGAATTGGATATGGCCTTAGGAAATACATCCAAAATTTACGTTTCGGTAAAGGGTATTTATAATCGCATTAATCTGCAAACACTTTATAACCCACAAACAAAAAAGTATTTGATCGAAACTAAAGAAATAGTAAGTGTACCCGATTTAAACGCTATTGCTAGTTTAACAGTAAAGGGTAATAATGATGATGTTGCTCAGTTGTTTGGTAACCCCGATTTTAATTACGATTTTAGAAAGGATACTCAAGTAAAAATAAAACCAAAGCCTGAGTTAATAGCCAAGCGATTCGGATTAACAAATATTTCTGATTTACCAGGAACCGAAACTGAAATAAGTGGAATTCTAAAATCACTTACCACTAGTAATTGGAAAGTAAAAAGCTATACCCGTATGGAGGCCAACGAGGAAAATTTGCGTAAAGTAAAATCACCTAAGTTGTTACATATTGCAACGCACGGTTATTTTTTAAAAGACATAGAAAGTACCGATAAAAAATTCCTTGGTTTTAATACTCAAAAATTTAAGCAATTGGCTGATGTAAGATCAGGTTTGATTTTGGCCGGAGCTGCAATAAATACAAACGATTCGGTAAATGTGAGTTCTGATAAAGATGGTATTTTAACCTCACGCGAAGCTTCTGTTTTAAATTTAACAGGAACCGACCTGGTGGTGCTTTCGGCGTGTCAAACCGGCTTGGGTGAAGAGACGTTAAATAACGGTGTTATTGGTTTGCAACAAGCTTTTAGTAACGCAGGCGCAAAAAATTTAATTTTAAGTTTGTGGCCTGTTGATGATAATGCCACGCAATTATTGATGGTAAAATTTTATGAGTACTGGTTAAAAGATGCCACCAACCAAACTATTTCTTCCGCATTTAAAAAAGCGCAACTGGATGTAAAACAAAAATACTCGCATCCGTATTATTGGGGAGCGTTTGTGTTGTTGAAGAATTGATTTTGCCCCTTTTGAGGAGGTGGATTTTTGAATTTGCAGTAGAAACTTATTTTTAAAGGAGTCTACAGAAAGGAAGAGGGAAGGAAATGTTCTAAAATAAGTTTACAGCAACTATTTTAATGATAGTAGTTTTTCTCCCCCGTCGCGGCTTGCGCCGCGCCAGCCCCTCGTTCAGGGGGATGGGTTTTTAAACGCGGAAACTTTTACAGATCGTATTATGATCTTACTCAAAATAATCCTTCATTCTTTCAAAGAAACTCTTTTGATTTTTTGAAGGATTTGGTTTAAAGTTTGGTGAGTTCTTTAATTGCTCTACCATTTTCTTTTCGTCGGAGCTTAAATTACTTGGTGTATAAACACTGATCTCTACCATTAAGTCGCCTTTGTAATACGAATTCACATCGGGTAATCCTTTTCCTTTTAAGCGCAATACTTTTCCGCTCTGAGTTCCGGGATCAATTTTTATTTTGGCTTTGCCTTCTACTAATGGAATATCTACAGAAATTCCTAAAATGGCATCTGGTATGCTTACGTGTAAGTTGTAAACTAAATGCTGGCCTTCGCGTTTTAATTCAGGATGTTCTTCTTCTTCAATTAAAACAATTAGGTCGCCATTAATTCCACCACGCATTGCAGCATTTCCTTTTCCACTCACATTTAATTGCATTCCTTCGGCAACACCTGCAGGAATATTCAATGAAATGGTTTCTTCGCCTCGTACAATGCCTTCGCCGTGGCACGTGTTACATTTATCTTTAACTATTTTTCCTTCGCCGTGGCAAGAATTACAGGCAGTTTGTGTTTGCATGGCACCCAGCATGGTTTGCTGAACTTTGGTGATCACGCCCGAACCATTACATATTTTACACGTATCGTAGGCGTTTCCTTTTGCTCCACTTCCACTGCAGGTATTACACGCAATTTGTTTATTGACTTTAATTTTTTTCTCAACGCCGTTTGCAACTTCAGATAAATTCATTTTTACCTTCACGCGTAAATTGCTTCCTCGATTTACTCTTCTTCCACCACGCGATCCACCACCGCCAAATCCACCAAACGATCCTCCAAAAATATCTCCGAACTGACTAAAGATATCATCCATGTTCATACCACCTCCGCCAAAACCTCCGCCACCGCCACTTGCAGCACCACCAACTCCAGCATGGCCATATTGATCGTAACGCTGGCGTTTTTCTTTGGTACTTAAAACTTCGTACGCTTCGGCTGCTTCCTTAAATTTATCTTCGGCCGATTTATCATTCGGGTTTTTATCAGGATGAAATTTAATAGCCAACTTACGATAGGCTTTTTTTATATCCTCTTCGGTTGCGCTTTTTGCAATACCTAATATTTCGTAAAAATCTCTCTTTGCCATTTTTTTAACTTCCTACAACTACTTTTGCAAAACGAATTACTTTATCTCCCAGCTTATATCCTTTTTCAAGTTCATCAACCACTTTTCCTTTTAGTTCATCACTCGGAGCAGGAACATGCGTAATAGCTTCCATAATATCCGCATCAAAAACTTCGCCTTTGCAATCAAAAGAAGTTAATCCTTTTTGCTGTGTTGTGTTTTTTAGTTTACTGTGTATCAAATTCACGCCTTCTTTTATAGCATTTACATCAGTAACATTCTCGTTGGCTTTTATAGCTCTTTCAAAGTCGTCTATTATTGGTAAAATAGCCTTTAAAACCTCTTCATTGGCGGTTTTAAGGTAATCTACCTTCTCTTTGTGTGTACGCTTGCGAAAGTTGTCAAATTCCGAATACAGTCTTAAATATTTATCATTCAACTCGGCTAATTTGGAGGTAGCATCATCCCCTTGATTGTTTGCTGAATTTTCGTTGCTCACAGAGCTTGTCGAAGTGTCAGTTTTTTGGTCGCCTTGGTTCAAATTGTCAGTTTGATCCAAGCCCGAATCATCATTAACCTCCGGGTTATTGTTTGTATTGTCTTTATTCTCCATGGTTGAGTACTTATGTCTGTATGGTAATAACAATAATGCTGCCAGAGAGAGTTTTAGGCTAAATTGTCAGTCTTTATACACCTTAAATTCAACCCTCTGATTCTTCATGTGCTGCTCATCGGGGCAGCCTTGAGGGTTTTTACATTGAAACAAGGGTTGAGAATTACCCTTAGCCGTTACAATAATATGGCTTAAAGGAATACCTTTTTTAAGCAGAAAAGATTTTACAGCATTAGCATGTTTTTGCGATAATGCCAGCGCTGTTTTTGAATCTAGTTTTGTGCTTGCATGGCCTGTAACATCCACAAATAAACCATCATTCTTTTTAAGCATTTCAATAATACCTTTCAGTTCAAATTCGTCTTTTGGTGTGAGTTCTGCCCCCGCATTTTTAAACAGTAAATGTTTGTTCACATCAATTTGATCTATCTTTCCTTCCAATGGAGCGTCTTCGCTTGGATCTAATATTTTTGTATTTGCCTTTGATGGAACATAAAATATAAATCCATTATCCGAATTTTTTGATTCCACTATACGCTCTCCTTTTTCATTAAAAATGGCTAAAGGATCGGAGGTAGTAATGTTAGCGCCGTTATCCATCTTTAAAATAAAATCTTGATTCAACTTGACCTCACTAAATAAAAACTTTCCTTCACCATCAGTCATGCCTCTTTCTATCGAATCGCCATAAGCGTTGAATAAGTATAATTTCGCGAATTTAAACACATCGCTACTATTCGAAGAGTAAGCTATTTTTCCTACAACATCACTTTTTACCGGTTGAAAATTCTTTTTCTCATCTAAGATCTCCTCAATAATGGTGATCTTTGGGTTGATAGCTATTACTAAACCTTTTTCATCAACAATAATATCGGTTGGTAAACTTGTGATGCCAAATTTTTTGCAAAGCTCATCGTTATAGCCTCGCACTGCAATGCCATTTGTAACATTAACCAAGCTATCTTTAGTTACAGCTTCATTCCACGCCGTTTTATCACTTTGCACAGCGATCTCTAAAACCTCAAATCCTTCGGCCCCTTTATATATGGCATTTTTATAACGTTTTGCTAAGCGGTCAAATGGCCTATTGTAAAACATCGATCTTTCTACACTGGTGCTATAAAAATGTAACAGTACAATACGGCCCATATAAGGCATTGTAAAACCTTGCATCGAATTTTTTGGCATGTTCAATACAAACGATTGTGCCTTATCACCAATTTTAATGGTAGGCTCTTGCGCTATTAGCACAAAGCAAAACAAGATCAATAATATGATGCTTCCTTTTTTCAATTGCTCACATGTTTTTGTAAAGTACTCTTTAAACTTTCGCCTGTTAAATTCATGGCTACAATAATTCCTTCGCCACTCACTAAATAATTATTCGGTATGCCCAATATTTGATATTTTATTGCCGCATCGCTGCTCCATCCTTTAAAATCGCAAACATGTGTATTCCAAGTCAAACTGTCTTTTTTTATGGCGGCTTCCCAAAGGTCTTTTCTATAGTCCAATGAAACACTCAGTACAGTAAATCCTGCGTTGGCTTTTTTAAATTTTTTATTTTTATAAGTCATGTATGTCTTCACAACATTTGGATTTTCTTTTCGGCACGGACCACACCAGCTCGCCCAAAAATCTATCAGTACCATTTTACCTTTTAAACCAGATAAAGTAATGGTAGAATCTTTTGCGTCTTTACCGGTGATCTCGGGGGCTTTATTTCCTAAGTTCAATCCAATGGGTATAATAGGTTCGGTAGTGTTTGCCGTAACTGTTTTATCTTCTTTTGCGCTTTTACAATTAAAAAGTGTAAAGCAAAATAAAACCAGTATGATGCTTACACTTCTCAAGCCTCTTTTCGAATAATTTGCGCGCCTATAGCATTCAGTCGCGTATCAATGTTTTGGTAACCGCGGTCAATTTGGTTAATGTTGAAAATGGTACTCTTTCCTTTTGCGCTCATGGCTGCAATTAATAATGCAACACCGGCGCGAATATCAGGACTGGCCATTTGAATTCCGCGTAATTGAACTTTTCTGTCTAAGCCCATTACGGTTGCGCGATGTGGATCGCACAAAATAATTTTTGCACCCATGTCAATTAGTTTATCTACAAAAAATAATCGGCTCTCGAACATTTTTTGATGTATAAGAACATTGCCACGCGCTTGAATTGCTGTTACAAGTGCAATACTAATTAAGTCGGGGGTAAAGCCCGGCCAAATAGCATCGCTAATGGTCATAATTGACCCATCAATAAAACTTTCTAATTCGTAATGTTCTTGCTCAGGAATAAAAATATCATCGCCACGGAGTTCCATTTGAATTCCTAATCTTCCAAATATCGTTGGAATGATGCCAAGGTTATCGTAGCTAACGTCCTTAATTGTAATTTCTGATTGTGTGATTGCCGCCATTCCAATAAATGATCCTATCTCGATCATATCGGGTAATAAACGATGCGTAGTTCCTTTTAATTCTTTTACGCCTTCAATGGTAAGTAAATTTGAACCTATGCCACTTATTTTTGCGCCCATGCGATTAAGCATTTTGCAAAGTTGTTGCAAATACGGTTCGCAAGCCGCGTTATAAATACTAGTAATTCCTTCGGCCATACTGGCGGCCATTACAATATTTGCAGTACCTGTTACCGAAGCTTCATCCAACAACATGTATGCACCACGCAGATCTTTTCCTTCTACGCGAAATATTTCGTTATCATTATCGTAATTGAACTTTGCGCCTAAAGCTTCAAAGCCCATAAAGTGTGTGTCAACTCTTCGTCTTCCAATTTTATCTCCACCCGGCTTTGGCATATAGGCTTTTCCAAAACGCGTAAGCATAGGACCAACGATCATCATGCTACCGCGAAGTCCGCCCCCTTTCTTTTTAAATTCAGGAGAAACCAAATAATCTACATTCACATTATCGGCCTGAAATGTAAATTCTTCAAGGCCTGTGCTTTCAATTTTTACTCCTAGGTCTCTTAATAGATCAATCAATTTATTGATGTCAACAATGTTGGGAACATTGCTTATCACAACTTTTTCTTTTGTAAGTAATACAGCGCAGAGAATTTGTAATGCTTCGTTTTTAGCGCCCTGTGGGATAATACTTCCTTTTAATTTATTACCTCCATGAACTTCGAATAGTGCCATATGCTGCTAGTATTTGCGTTTGTGTTTATGATGTCCACCGCCTTTGTGTTTATTGTTCTTGTGCCCACTATGACCGTGGAAATGTTTTTTAACCGGACCTCTCAATTCCTGATGAGAACTTAATACCGTATTAGGATCCAATTTTAAAGCACCTTCTGATAGCTCGCCTAAATTTTTAAAAACAACATCATCTGTAATTGAATCCTTATTCCAATTGAGGTATGATTTTTTAAGATGATTGGCTATTTGTCTGGTTAATTCTGCTCTTTCGGGGCCTTCGGGTAAAACCTTAGCCTTTTTAATGATCTCTTCAATGGTTTTGCCATAGTGTTTATAGCGGATCTTCCCACCAGGGTATTTTAGAACCTTAGGCTTTGTGATAAAGGTTTCGGCGCTTGGTTTTGGGTAAGGGCTATCTACATCTAATTTAAAATTAGAAATGATGAATAAATGATCCCATAATTTATGGTTAAAATCGGCTATATCCCTTAAATAAGGGTTTAACTGACCCATAACCTGAATAATGGCTCGGGCGCAAATATTACGTTCGTCCCTGTCCTTGATGGAGATACAGTGATCGATCATGTTTTGAATGTTTCTGCCGTACTCGGGAATGATGAGTTTCTCCAGCTGTGTATTGTAGTCCATGGCTTGCTTCTAAATTAGATAGTGTTTGAATAGATACTCTTCAAACACGCCCTATAAAGATAGGCAAAAAAGCCGTTATTATTACCTTAATAATTATTTTAATTAAAAGCCTATTGTTAGTAGCTAATACCAACTGTAAGTATATTTTAGAGTAAAGATTTTGAAAGAAAAACTGGCAAGATTGAGGCGCTAATTGCAGGCGTAGCGGGTGGTTACGATGAGAATTAGCAACGAAAATATTGTCAGTTTTTTTGAAATATTGGTCTAAAATATACTTGACAGTTGGTATAATATCCATTATATTTATGGGATAAAATTTAGAAAAGATGAATGCAACATTCGATTTAAAAACAGCGGTGTCAAACATTGCCAGCCGTTGGAAGTACAAGTTAGATGAAGTTAATCCGGGCATATTTCGCGTAGATGTGGCCGTTAAAATGAAAGATGGAAGTTTCCGTTACCAATTTGTTTGGGTGTGGATCATTGCCGGACGTCATTTTGGTAAAGATGTAGTTTATATGAATAGCCGTTGTGGCGAGTATAACGCTAATTTGAACCATTACAAACTCATAAAAGAAGGCGGTTACGGTACGTATGCTTCGGTAACAATTACTACCGATAAGCGTAAAGATGGTACACCTTGCGAGAGTGTTATTGTGCAAGCGGTTCAACCGGTTGAGCATACCAACGAAGCCATTTTAAATGAGGCACTTTATGATGTGGCGTATAACGCAGACATTATTGAAGAGAGCTATTTTGGCGGAGACAATAACTAGCATAAGAACACGATTATATCTATAAGAATGAGGCCATGATCCATGATTTTGGTCTTGTTTTGTGTATGGTTTTATAGTAGATTTTTAAATAAAATAAGTATATTCGTATTCTCTAAAAACACAGCGCTATGGCAGTATTAGTTAATAAAAATTCGAAGGTAATTGTACAAGGTTTTACAGGTGGTGAAGGAACTTTCCATGCTACCGCTATGATAGAATACGGTACAAATGTAGTTGGTGGTGTAACTCCGGGCAAGGGTGGAACAAAGCACTTAGAGAGGCCTGTGTTTAACACGGTAGCTGAAGCTGTAAAAGTTGCGGGAGCTGATGTTTCTATCATTTTTGTGCCTGCGGCCTTTGCTGCAGATGCTATTATGGAAGCTGCTGATGCAGGAATTAAAGTGATTGTTTGCATCACAGAAGGTATTCCTGTTAAAGATATGATCCAAACTAAAGAATACATCAAAACAAAAGGATGCCGTTTGGTTGGGCCTAATTGTCCGGGTGTTATTAGTGCGGGTGAAGCAAAAGTTGGTATCATGCCAGGCTTTGTTTTCAAAAAAGGAAAAATTGGTATCGTTTCAAAAAGCGGTACACTTACCTATGAAGCAGCTGATCAAATTGCGAAAGCAGGATTAGGTGTGAGCACTGCTATTGGAATTGGTGGAGATCCAATTATAGGAACAACTACAAAAGATGCTGTAGAAATGTTGATGAATGATCCTGATACCGAAGCGATCGTTATGATTGGTGAGATTGGTGGAAATTTAGAAGCAGATGCTGCACGTTGGATCAAAGCAAACGGAAATAAAAAACCGGTTGTTGGTTTTATTGCGGGGCAAACTGCACCAAAAGGTCGTACAATGGGGCATGCTGGAGCAATTGTTGGAGGTACTGATGATACAGCACAAGCAAAAATGGCAATTTTACGTGAGAACGGAATTACAGTGTGCGAAAGCCCTGCCGAAATTGGTAAAACAATGGCCAAAGTTTTAAAAGGAGAAAAAGTTGCTTAACACAATATATATAAAATTTAAAAGCTGTTCGCGAGGACAGCTTTTTTTGTATGTGCTAATTTCATGTGCTAATTTTTTGATGGCGCAAAAAACAAAGATCATTCACCAGTCGAATTTTAAACATAATTATGTTCTACAAAGAGCTGTATATCTTGAAGAATTGAAAGATACGGTATCGTGCAAATATATCGCAACACTTAATGCATCTTCCCCAAATCACGCATTGTATCTAATGGAAGTTGTTAACTTGGTTGGAATGCGGTCAAAAGAATTAGGTGGAAATGTTTTCTTTATAGATTCATATTCGATAAGTGATTCGACCGTAAATTTGAAAATCAAAATATGGTATGCTTTTAAGAAAGTATTCGATCTTAATACAATAAAGACGCATAAAGATAAATTAATAATCTTTAGTTATTTAAAACTGAGAGATAGATGCCAATACTTTTATGTAAACGACTCTTTGAAGTTCCTTAATAGTTCGTATTATTTCAAACTGAATCCTGTAACCGGTCAAGAATATAAGATCACAGCTTGTAATCCATACGGAGTTTCATTTCCTAGTCAAGCTTTTAAGATTAATGGAATGCGAATTTTTCTAAAAACAAATAAATCATATGTGAATAACCAGGTAAGGATGTTACCTTTTTTATGATTTTTAGCACGGAATTTTTGAAGGGTGATGAAAAAAACCTAAAAAGGTTTTCAAAGTGCGGCTTAGATGAAACTGAGTACAGGATCGGAAGAACATTAATGGAGATATATGAACCTCAAAAATAAATAATATGAAACTATACAGTGTAAACGCAGGTTATTTTAAATTGGATGGTGGCGCTATGTTTGGCGTTGTACCAAAAAGTATTTGGAACAAATTAAACCCGGCCGATGAATATAATATGTGCAATTGGGCTACACGTTGTTTATTAATTGAAGATGGCAAGCGATTGATATTGGTTGATAATGGTATGGGCGATAAGCAAGAAGCTAAATTTTTTGGATATTATTTTTTGAATGGCGATGATACATTGCAAAGATCTTTAGCCAAACATGGTTTTAGTTTTGATGATGTAACGGATGTTGTTTTAACGCATTTGCATTTCGACCATTGCGGAGGAAGTATCAAATGGAGCGATGATAAAAGTAAATTAGTTCCTGCATTTAAAAATGCAAAATATTATGTGAACGAAAAGCATTGGAATTGGGCAGTAAATCCAAATGCACGCGAGAAGGCAAGTTTTTTAAAAGAAAATATTTTACCAATACAAGAAAGCGGACAATTGAATTTTATTACCGAGAGCAGTAAAATAATTGATGCTATGAGTTTTGTTGAGGTAAACGGACATACAGAAGCCATGATGTTGCCAAAAATAAATTATAACGGAAATACCATTTTATATATGGCCGATCTTATTCCAAGTGTGGCGCATTTGCCTTTACCGTATATAATGGCATATGATGTTCGGCCGCTAGAAACTTTAAAAGAAAAAACTCAAATTTTGACCGAAGCAGCAAAAAATAATTGGCTCCTTTTCTTTGAGCACGATAATTCAGTAGAATTAATTTCTTTAGAAGCAACCGAGAAAGGGGTGAGAAGGAAAGAGGAGTTAAGGTTGGCAGATCTTTAACCGATTTTAAGTCGTTTTATGCGGAGAGCGCCATCCCGAACGTACTTGAGGGACGAAGGGCTGCGTAAAGTTGTTAGTGTTCTTTTTAAAAAGAATCAAAATTTTAGCACTTACTTTTTGTCTTGAAACAAAAAGTAACAAAAAGTTCAATAAAATCCGATTCTCCGCACAAGCCACCCCCGCCTAGCACGAATTTTCTGGACCGCGCACGGGTCTCCGAAATTAAGATTGAGCGAATATAAACATGAATGTTCCAAAAATGTTTTAGAAGTATAGCAGTTATTCCTTCACAAATTTCTTTACGCCAATAATTCTTCCAGCATCAAGCACATTAAAAATATAAACGCCTTGCATTAATTCAGAAACGTTAAGGGAATTATTTTTATTTCCGCTAAGCTCACTTTTTTTTATTTGTTTTCCGGCAAGATCGTTGATGTTGTATGTGTATGTTTTGTTTTCTGAAGAACTTAAGTCTACATTTAATTCTTTGAAAGTTGGATTGGAGTAAAGTTCTAAACTATTTATGTTGTTTGAACTCTCATTAATCTTAACAACTCCATAACAATTAAGTGGAAAAGAACCACCACCGAAAAATCCATTTGTAAAAGAGAATTGTATTGCTACACTTGAAAAATAATGATTAACTTTTGCTAAACTATTAGGAGGATATGTGTTATTGGAAACACTTGTGCCTATTAAAAAAGTGGCTGATGTGGCATTTTGACTTGTTGTTTTGCAATTGGGTGATAAATAATGAAAATATGTTTTATCTCTAACGGCTGCAAGAACAGTGAAATTGTCAGTTATATTATAGTCGTCACCACTTAAGGAACCATCACAAATGCGATAAACTCTAACTTTAAGATTTGGGAATTCATTCCAATGACTTGCATTCGTTGTTATAATAGTATCACTTTCTGCCCACGAATAAACAATATAGTTTCCACCACTAGCGCGTGAGGCTTGAATTCGCATGCTTGAACTAAGGTTACAGGCTGGCTGCTATATGCCCAAGGATTATTTGTAAAGCCGGGCATAGAAGGAATACTAGAAGAACATTCTGTATCGGCTGAATCAATGATTGTGCATTGCCAAAGCGATGCCCCTCCACCGGTAAAATCTAAAATGTATGGTCTTTTAGTGTTGTAGTGTGGCCAAGAGTATGTTTCTGTACCTAAAGTGTATTGGTGAACAAATGTTAATGAATCTGAATGACTTTTGGCAGTCCCTTTAACAGTACCTACAATATGCAGTTTATTATTTACATCTATTGCAATATCTATCCCTTCTGATGCATCAAAGAAGGGTACTTTAACATCTGTATTTGTGCTTACTCCATCTAATGAATTCAAAAGATAATTAATAGAAGGTGTTGATTTGTTAAAGTCTATGCTGTTTATAAGAAACCATGTATATCCTCCATTGGTAGTTTTGTATATCATAGGTTGCCAACCAATATTGGAGCCCGCAGAACCAGTTCTTGAACCAATCATTACTATATAGTCGTCCCTCAAAAACTCTGTAAGCCTTGTTATTATTGAGTTTGTTTAAAAATAGTGCGATAAAAATCTACCGAAAAAAGTAAAAAAGGATTAAAA
>JAWXAS010000029.1:0-3294 GCA_034439635.1 Bacteroidota bacterium
ACCCCGCAGTGCGACAAACATAGCAAAGGGCAAACAAGCTTGAAGTGATAGCCCGATAAGGCGCCCAAATAATAAAAATACTTTTTGAGGTTCGACTAGCTAGTAGGCGCTCAGGATGACAAAACCACAGGACGCGCTAACCTGCCTGCCGGAGCGCTTCACAGAGATTTACACAGAGATCACAGAGTCAACCATTACCCTACACAGCTCTGTCTAACACTCTGTGAGACCTCAGCCCTCTGTAGTTTCTGACTCTAAAACATCTCTAAAAACAAAAGGTGTTCCGAAAACCGAAACACCTTTTTTGTTAAGCTTAATTTAAGGGTTAAGCAAAAGCGCTTGCAAGCATTTTTTCCGACATGCCGCCAATCACTGGTAGTGCTTTTTCAAGTCCACCTGAAGCATTTATTATGCCCATAATAACGAGCACTAAAATTCCTATCCAAAGAAGTGGCGATGCTATTAAGATAATAAATCCAATAAAAGGAATCATGGCAAGGATCATCAATCCAATGGAACACCCTATTGCAAAAATGAGCAATCCTAAAGCCTGACGTAAGTGATAAGCACCCAGTTTTGTTTTATTACTTCCGTGCATAACAATAGCAACTATAAAACCTATCAAAGTAATATAGGCAATAATGGCTACTGTTTTATCTTCTTGAGCAGGTGTAGCTGTGTTTGTTGTTTCCATGTTTTATAATTAGGGGTTAAATTAATCTTTATCGTTGAGGTCAACATCTTTTAGGTCTTCGCCGGCTAGTTTTTCGTCGGTATTATTTTCAGTATCTGCAGGCAATTCTTTTTCTAATTCCGCATCGTTTGGTCCACCGGCTGGATTTTCTTCTTTACTTAATTCCCAATCTTTTTCCACGGTTCCTTTATTGGCTTGGATCACTAAAAAAGCTAATTGACGAGCTCTACGAGATTGGTGAATGGCTCTTAAAAATTTACCCTGACGGAAAAGAAAACGAGCATAGCGCTGGTGCCTTACCGACTTAGCCATATTGCCTGTGTAAACTTTATTTTCTTTTAGTTTTTTGTGCGCATGCATCATTACAACCGTGGTTTTTCTGATACATTTTTTTGCCGCAATGCGCTGGCCTGGTTGTGCAAACGAAGACAACCCTATCATCATTATTAAAGCAATTACAATATTCTTCATTTTTAGGGTTTTGATCAAATTTACATTTTCTTTTGTAAGCTGAGCAACAAATATTTACGAAAGCAGCCAAAAGCACTTCAATAAATACCGTTTAACCTTTTTTAATTCAAGGCGTTATAAATACAAACAAAAAACTTTGTACATTTATATTAATGAAACGCCTAATAGTCATTTTACTGATCGCTTTTTCATCGGGTTCTTTTGCGAGTTCTCTTTTGATTCCCATGGATGAAAGTCAAAAAGATCATCTTAAAGCATATGGCATTGCATTTTGGGCTTTGCAAAATGAATTAGAAATTCATTGGCTATTAAACTACCGCGGTGGAAGTTTTATGATCCCCGCTTCAAAAACATTAACCAAAGAATGTGATATACGCGGAATTACCTATGAAGTAATTGGCGATGCCGCAGCTTCAAATATTTTAGCAGAGATCGGTAATCCTGAAGTAAATCAAGATGCAGTGAAACTCGAAAAAGCACCTAAGATAGCTGTGTATTCTCCTCCGGGAAAACAACCCTGGGATGATGCAGTAACCTTGGTTTTAAAATATGCCGAAATACCTTATGAAATAGTGTATGATGAGGAAGTGTATTTAGATAAATTGAAAGATTACGATTGGCTGCACTTACATCACGAAGATTTTACAGGGCAATACGGAAAATTTTATGGTTCGTTTGCTAACGCGGCTTGGTATCAAAATGACGTAAAGCAAAATGAAGCGCTTGCCAAAAAACTAGGATTCGAAAAAGTATCGCAAATGAAATTGGCTACTTGCAAAAAAATAAAAGAGTTTGTTTTTAGCGGAGGATTTTTATTTGCCATGTGTAGCGCCAGCGATAGTTATGATATTGCATTGGCAGCCGAGGGTGTTGATATATGTGAGAGCATTTACGATCACGATCCTGCCGATAAGGACATTAATAAAAAGATAGACCCAAGCAAAGGTTTAGCTTTTGAAAATTATAAAATTCATACCAACCCATATGAGTATGAATACTCAGATATTGATACTTACGGAACGCGCCGTAATTTTGGTATGACTGAAAAAACGGATGTATTTACACTCTTCGATTTTTCGGCAAAGTGGGATCCGGTTCCAAGTATGTTATGCCAAAATCATACACAAACTATTAAAGCATTTTGGGGACAAACAGTAGCTTTCGATAAAAAGTATGTAAGAAAAAATGTGTTGATCATGGGCGAAAGCAAAGCCTTTAATGAAGCACGGTATATTCATGGCGAACACGGTAAAGGCACTTGGACATTTTATGGCGGACACGATCCTGAAGACTACGAACACCGTGTTGAAGAGCCGCCAACTGATTTAACTTTGCATCCAAATTCGCCGGGTTATAGATTGATCTTAAATAATATTTTGTTTCCAGCAGCTAAAAAGAAAAAGCAAAAAACCTGAGTCTGTTTGGAAGTTATATGATAAATTTGTTATCGTGTTTTTTAGTGAAACAAGGCAAATTTTGAAGGTATAGCGGATTAACTATCTCAAAAAATTTAACGAAGTTGCAAAAAAAGCACATAACTAATAAGTTGGATAACTTGCAAATAGCCTCAAAATGAACTTTATCACCAATATTATTGTTACAGCCGTTGCGGTGTTAATTGTTTCTCATCTTTTACCCGGCGTTAAAGTAGATGAATTTACCACATCATTATTGGTAGCGTTGGTACTAGCTTTTATGAATGCCATTGTAAAACCAATTCTTACCATATTAACTATTCCAATCACCCTTTTATCAATGGGATTATTTTTGATCGTTATCAACGGCATTATTATCATTTTAACCGATCGATTAATAGACGGATTTGAAGTGCGTAATTTTTGGTGGGCGCTTTTATTTAGTTTTATTTTGTCTATTACTACAGGTATTCTCAATATGATCATTGGGAATAATCCAAAGCAAGAGGATTAAATTTTTTTGCCACGAAGACGCTAAGGCACTAAGTTTTCACAAAGCGCTTTGCGTTTTAACGCTTTTGTGGCTATAACTATTTAGTCGAACCTCAAAAAGTATTTTTATTATTTGGGCGCCTTATCGGGCTATCACTTCAAGCTTGTTTGTCCTTTGCTATGTTTGTCGCACTGCCGGGTCTGCGCAGAAAAAGCGAAGCC
>JAWXAS010000030.1:0-19053 GCA_034439635.1 Bacteroidota bacterium
GCTTCGCTTTTTCTGCGCAGACCCCGCAGTGCGACAAACATAGCAAAGGACAAACAAGCTTGAAGTGATAGCCCGATTAGGCGCCCAAATAATAAAAAACACTTTTTGAGGTTCGACTACTTAGCCAACATTAATTTTTTCCATAAAGTCAAATATGTTTTACGATAAACTCCTCGAACAAAATAAGATCCCTGATTCTTTACTAAGAATTGGAATTCGTCGTTTATTGAAGCAACGTTTGCTCCACGAGAAAAAAGCAAATACAGAATTACAGCAAGCACATTTAATGAGTTTGATAGAAGAACTCAAAGCTTCGCCAATTGCAGTGGAAACCGACGCGGCTAACGAGCAGCATTACGAAGTTCCAACTGAATTTTATAAATACTGTTTAGGAAAACATTTAAAATACAGTAGCGGCTATTGGAAAGAAGGCGTAACAGATATTGATACTTCTGAAAGGGATATGTTGGAGATCACATGCGAGCGCGCAGAGTTAAAAGACGGACAAGAGGTGTTGGAATTGGGTTGCGGATGGGGATCTTTGTCGTTGTTTATGTCTGAAAAATTCCCAAAAAGTAAATTTACCGTTGTTTCTAATTCGCGCACTCAAAAAATTTATATTGATGAGCAGGCAATACAAAGAGGAATAACAAATCTTAAGGTAATAACTATCAACATTAATAATTTTACCATCGATCAAACATTTGATAGAGTTGTTTCGGTGGAGATGTTTGAGCATATGCGCAATTACCAAAAATTGATGCAGAAGGTTAGTTCGGTTTTAAAACCAGGAGGAAAATTATTTGTCCATATTTTTACGCATAAACAATATGCCTATAAATTTGAAGTGAAAGATGATACGGATTGGATGAGTAAGTATTTTTTTACCGGAGGCATAATGCCAAGCGATCATTTGCTTTTATATTTTAATGAGCATTTAGGCATTGAACAACATTGGCAAGTGAGCGGAATGCATTATAGTAAAACATCAGAAGCATGGCTTGAGAATATGGATGCCAATAAGCAACACATCATGCCTTTGTTTGAAAACACTTATGGAAAAGATCAAGCTTTGAAGTGGTGGGTGTATTGGAGGATATTTTATATGGCTTGTGCCGAATTATGGGGCTACAATGAGGGCGAAGGGTGGATAGTGAGTCATTATTTATTTACTAAAAAATGATTTGCATGTGGCGGTTGATCATTGCGGTAGTATTGTTTTTCCTTTCCTTATTAACGGTTTTTAAAGCCCCTACTAATTTCTTTTGGAGGGTAGCGGTGGCAGTTACTGAGTTTCCATATATTCCACTAACGGCGACATTTATTTTATTTTTTCTTTTCTATAGAACAAGTGTATTCCGTCTTCCAAGTATGGCTATTTTAACTGCCGCATTAGTATTATTCTCGCTCCCAATTGTAGGAGCGTATGTAAAAAATGTAGAATTGAATAAAGAATTCGCGTCGATCTTTCCGGCAAAACAAAAAGTGGGAGAATTGGCACAGGCCTTTTCCTTTGGTAAAATGTTTTCAGGAATTGGGATCGTAGAGGTAGAACCAAAAACGATTTCTTATAAGAAATTAGGCGAGCGAGATATGAGTATGGATTATTACTCTGTTCAAACAAAGGATAAGTTGCCATGTGTGATAGTTATTCACGGTGGTTCGTGGCAGGAAGGTGATAGCAAACAGTTGTCAGATCTCAATAGTTATTTGGTTCATCAAGGTTACAATGTTGCAGCGATCAATTACCGATTAGCGCCGCTCTATAGATTTCCTGCGCCAATTGAAGATACAAAAGATGCGATTAACTATTTAGCACAACACTCGGAAGAGCTGAATATAGATACAAATAATTTTGTTTTGCTTGGCCGTTCGGCGGGAGGACAAATTGCTTTATTAGCGGGATATACATTTCATGATCCGCGTATCAAAGGAATTATTTCATTTTACGCGCCAGCCGATATGGCTTGGGGCGCCACGATCAAAGCAAATAAATTAGTATTAGATGTAGACGCGGTGTTTACTGCATACTTAGGAGGCTTGATAGACGAGATTCCAGATGTATACGAGAAAGCTACGGCAAGGAATTTTGTAACAAAAGATTCCCCTCCAACTTTATTGATACACGGCCCAACGGATGCTTTAGTATCTTATCATCACAGCGTGCGATTGGAAGGCGAATTGAGGGATAAGAAAGTGCCTTATTATTTTTTGAGTCTCCCCTGGGCCACGCATGGTTGCGACTATAATATCAATGGGCCAAGCGGACAAGTATCAACATACGCAGTAGAGCGTTTTTTAAATTCAGTAACAAAACGGTAATGCAAACATTAGCTATAATAGGAACAGGAGTTGCAGGAATGGGTTGCGCTCATTTGCTGCAGAGAAAGTATGACATTACCTTATTTGAGCAAAATGATTATATAGGCGGACATACCAATACAGTTTCGGTTGAGGAAGATGGTAGGCTTGTGCACATGGATACAGGGTTTATGGTTTTTAATTTTGAAACTTATCCCAATCTCTGTAAACTATTTGAGGAAATAAAAGCGCCGATCAAAAAGACCAACATGTCGTTTAGTGTGCAATATATGCCAACGGGCTTGGAATATTGTGGATCGGGAATAAATGGCTTGTTTGCGCAACGGAAAAATATTTTTAGTCCTAAGTATATTAAAATGTTGATGCAGATCACGCGCTTTAATAAAATAAGTGTAGAGATCTTAAATGACCCTAAATATTATAACCATACCTTAAAGCAATACGTTGATGAATTTGGTTTTGGCGAGGATATGCTTTGGAAATATTTAATTCCCATGAGTTCGGCCGTTTGGAGCACGCCTATGGAGAAAATGCTAGATTTTCCTGTAATAACTTTGATTCGCTTTTTTAAGAATCACGGATTTCTGGGATTGGACACCCAACATCAATGGTATACTTTAGAGAATGGTTCTCGGGCGTACAAAGAAATTTTGATAAAACCATTTAAAGATAAAATTCAAGTTAATAAAAAAGTAACAAGCCTAGTTAGAGATAAAAGCGGAGCAACTATAAAATTTGAAGATGGCTCAAGCGCAAATTTTGATAAAGTTATTTGTGCTTCTCATGGCGATCAAACCTTATCGTTTTTAACGGATGCTTCTTCTTTAGAAAAACAATTACTTTCTCCTTTTAAATACGAAAAAAACATAGCCACAGTTCATACAGATGAAAATGTAATGCCAAAAACAAAACGAACCTGGAGTAGTTGGAATTATAGAATAGAAGAAAGATCGGGGAAACTTATCCCTACTACTATATATTGGATGAATTGTTTGCAGGGTGTTTCACAAAAGAAGAATTATTTTGTTTCGATAAATGCTTTAGAGGGAACGGTAGATAGATCCAAGATCATTAAGGAAATTGAATATGAGCATCCTTTATTTGATGTGGATGCCATGAATGCGCAAAAAAAATTGCAGGAATTGAATATAACAGGGCCAATTTATTTTTGCGGAAGCTATTTTAAGTATGGTTTTCATGAAGATGCATATGCGAGTGCGGTGGAATTGTGTAAGAACATCTGATTTTTAGCTACAAAGGCGCTAAGACGCGAACTGGCATTTCTTAGCGCCTTTGTGGCAATTAACGTCAATAAATAAGTAACTTTGTTTTATCAAATGAATTCTTGTCTCTATAAAGCTTTAGTAATGCATAATCGTTTGGCTCCAAAGCCTCACAAGTTCCATTACAATGTTTTTATGTTTTATATAGATCTGGATGAGATCGATCAACTCAAGAAATTCTTTTTGATCAGCCATAATAAATTCAATTATTTTAATTTTAGAGATAAGGAGCATTTACGTTTACCAAAAGATAAACCAGATGATACTAAAAATACAAAGCAACATATTTTAAATTATCTTACGCAAAACGGAGTTACTCAGCCGCTTGGAAAAATAATGTTGCTTACCAATTTGAATGTTTTGGGTTATAATTTCAATCCTGTTTCATTTTACTATTGTTTTGATCAAAACGATCAACCAGTATGTTGCGTTGCTGAGGTTAGCAATACCTTTCGCGAAATGAAACCATATTTTATGGGAGTAAATAAATATAAAAACAATGCTTTTAAATTACACACAGCAAAGGATTTTTATGTATCACCTTTTATAGCTCACGATGCAAATTTTGATTTTGATTTAAGTGTGCCAGGTGAAAAACTTAATATACGTATTGACGACCATAAAGGGGGTAAGCGTTTTTTCATCAGTACATTAACGGGCACTAAAAAAGCCTTGACAAATACTAATTTATTTTGGTATGCTATTCGTTTCCCTTTAATTCCGCTTTGGATCATGGCTCTTATTCACTGGAATGCTTTACTCTTGTGGTTCAAGAAGATACGCTATTATAAAAAAGCGGAATTTCCTGAGCTGCAAAAAGATGTTTTTAATAAAACTGAGAATTAAAGATATTCGTATATTTAGAGTAGAATTTATTATGTCAATCGCTGTTATTTCCCAAACAAAACGCCCCTTTTATGAAAAGCGCATACTTAGTATGCTTTCTAAAATGGATAAGGGCACAATGAATATTACAATGCCCGGCGGAGAGCAAATTCAGTTAGGAGATGGAAGCGGAAATGTGGTGGCAAATGTTACCGTTAACAAATCGAGTTTTTTTAAGCGCTGCGTTTTATACGGAGATATTGGTTTTGGAGAAGCTTATGTAGATGGCGACTGGGATACGGATAGTATCACCAACGTGATCAAATGGTTTTTAATTAATGTAGATAATGCGCCAACGGCTTCGGGAAGTTCTGCAAGGTGGCTTGTTTTAAATGTTTTTAAATCCTTTAATGTTGTTTCTCATTCTAAACGTGACAATAATTTAAAAGGTTCTCGAAAAAACATTTCGGCACATTACGATCTTAATAATGATTTCTTTGCTACCTTTTTAGATTCCACAATGACGTACTCCGGCGCTTATTTTAAAGAGGAGGGAATGACATTAGAGCAAGCGCAATTAATGAAGTACGATCGTTTGTGTAAGCAACTCAAATTAAAACCCGATGATCATGTGTTAGAAATTGGAAGCGGATGGGGCGGAAATGCTATTTATATGGCAAAGAATTATGGTTGTAAAGTTACAAGTATTACCATCTCTGAAGAGCAATATAAATTAGCAAAGGAAAAAGTTGTAAAAGAGAATTTGGAGCATAAGGTGAATATTGTTATTCAGGATTACAGAAAACTAGAAGGACAATTTGACAAAATAGTTTCGGTAGAAATGCTGGAAGCCGTTGGAGCAAATTATTATGAAACCTATTTCCGAAAGTGTCACGAACTTTTAAAGAGCAACGGAATTTTAGCTTTGCAGGTAATTACGTGTCCCGATTCTCGTTTTGAAAGGTTAAAAAATGGAGTAGACTGGATCCAAAAACATATTTTCCCGGGCTCTTTGTTGCCTTCGGTTGCGGCAATTAATAAAGCCATTAACGATACCGGTGATCTTACGTTAGTAGATCTAAAAGATCTTGGTTTAGATTATGCCAAAACATTAGCCATGTGGCGCGATCAATTTAACGCTAACCTTCCTCAGATAAGTAAACTGGGCTTTGAGAGTGAATTTGTACGAAAATGGAATTATTATTTGGGTTATTGCGAGGCGGCTTTTATCATGCGCAATATTAATGTATTGCAAATGGTTTATTCACGTCCGAATAATATTGTAAGGTAAATTCAGATCCTTTTCAGCCACCAAGCCACCAAGCCACCAAGCCACCAAGTTGTTGTGGAATTCAAGTGTGTTGTTTTATCTTTGAGTCGCTGCGTCTTCGTGGCTAAAACACAAAGAAGTTAAAACTCTTTAAAACGGGTAAATATCATAGCCGCAATCATACAAAGCCCAAATCCTAAAAGGCCGTTCAATCGCACACCCAAATCATTACCAACATCTTTTCCGTAAATTAGAAGCATAGCAAATAAAGCAATTCCAAAAGTTTGTGCAACCTTCACAAAAAAGTAGCGAACAGCAAAGTAAATGGCTTCTTTATTTTGGCCCGTGTCTATACTGTCTTTTTCAATGATCTCAGCTAAAATGGCGTTGGGTAAAATATTTAGAGAGGCCAAAGGAATTGCCGCTAGCCCAATAAGAGAATAGATTTGCACTTTAGCATCGATAGTAGATTTGCCAAGGAAAAAGATGCCAAGAAATATAAATCCCAATAAACTTAGCGAGAACAGGACAATTTTTTTTTTCCCAATTTTATTAGCGAAGTAAGTAGTTATAGGATAAAAAATAAAGGAAACCAAAACCATTGTCATCATAAGTGTATTACCAATACTTTCTGGCAATTTAAGTAGAACAGTTACAAAATACATTAAGCCGGAAGTAATTATGGTAACCGAAATAAAATAAGAAAAATCGGCCACCACAAACAAAAGAAAGTTCTTATTTTTTAATGTTTGGTTGAGAGCAGTTTTAATTGGGATGGAACTTGGTTGAGAGCTACAGTATTTTTTTTCATCAATAAAAAAAGCGGTAATAAACATAAAAATTCCGGCAACAACCGCCATAAATAAAACGGTTATTTGTAAAGCGGTGATCTTCGATTCAATTCCAAAGCCATTTTGTAAAGCAGTAGTTAAATTAAAGGCGTTGGAAGAAATCCCAATTCCAAAAACATAACCCAACGATTGCCAAGTAGCGAGTTTTACTTTTTCATCGGCTGTTTTGGCAAGCTCGGGTAATAAAGCGTTATAAGGAATGATATAGCTTGTAGAAGTCACGTAAAAAAGAACGAGTGTGATTATGAGCCAAGCAATATTTGCACTGCTCTCGTTTTGATGTAAAGGATAAAATACTAAAAAACAAAATACGGTGGAAGGAATAACGGCCAACTTCATTATGGGCGTTCTTCTTCCTTTTGGATTATTACTTCTATCGCTAAACTGTGCAATAAAGGGATCGTAAATAGCATCGATCAATCTTCCACCGGCAGTAATTAAAGCAATAGCATTAAAGATGCCGAAAATAGTTACCTGTGTAATTAAAGATGGCAAGCCACTGGTTGCAGGAGGTAAGTACAAGTAAACTAAAATAACGCTTATCAAATTAACCAACACGCTCCAGCCCATCATTCCAAAGGCGTAAATGAACATGATCTTTAAAGGTAATTTGGTCTGATTCATACTTTCGAGGCTAAGGTACGGATTATAAAACCCTCTGAATTGTAAAAAAGTAATGACTCAAAAAATTATGCAAATGCAGTAAATACGGACTCTGTAGCTAATAATATCCCATTATGCCTATAGGAGATATAGAAAATAATGAGTCCTTTGCTTGACTTACTCCTTTACGTGTTGTTACTTTGCGGTCACTATGATAGGTGTTGTTATAAATATAAAATTATCAAAGCGCATGATGTGTTGCATGATGTGTAATCCTCAACGGATGTGGTAATGATATTTATTTTCATTTAAGAGCCCTTCCGTTTCCCACGAGAAGGGTTTTTTAATTTAATAACACCAAAAAAAATAATGTATGCAAAGTTTTAGAACAGAATTAGAATTAATAGATCACTCCACCAAAGCGCTGGTTGAAAAGGATATTATTGATCTCGATAAAAAGATTCATGAATTTCGTGAAGGAAAAATTCATGAAGAAAAATTCAGGAGTTTACGTTTAGCGCGTGGAGTTTATGGCCAACGTCAACAAGGCGTTCAAATGATCCGTATTAAACTACCTTTTGGAAAAGTTAGCACAAAACAATTATTACGCATTGCTGATATAAGCGACGAATATTCAAATGGTAATTTGCATTTAACTACGCGTCAGGATATCCAAATTCACCACGTAAGTTTGGATAGAACGCCCGAACTTTGGGCAAAACTCGAACAAGAGGATATTACTTTACGCGAAGCTTGCGGAAATACGGTAAGAAACATCACTGCATCGCCAGAGTCAGGAATTGATCCTAACGAACCGTTTGATGTTTCGCCCTATGCTTACGCTTTGTTCCAATACTTTTTACGCAAACCCTTCGGACAAGAATTAGGGAGGAAAATAAAAATTGCTTTTTCTAATAACGACAAGGATACAGCTTTTACTTATATTCACGATTTTGGTTTTATTCCTAAATTGAATGATAAGAACGAAAGAGGTTTTAAGGTTTTAGTGGGTGGAGGATTAGGCGCGCAACCTTTTTTGGCGCAAACGGCCTATGAGTTTTTACCCGACAATAAATTAATTCCTTTTGTAGAAGCAAGTATTCGTGTATTTGATCGCTATGGAGAAAGAGTGAGTCGCCACAAAGCTCGTATTAAATATTTGATCCATAAGATTGGAGTAGCAGAGTTTTTGAAATTAACTGCTGAGGAAGAAAAGGCCCTATTAGTAAAAACACTTGAAATTGACACCAATACAATTGTTAGTACTCCGGTTCTTAAAAACAAATTGCCAAAAGTAACTCCTGTAATAAATGAGAAGAAATATGAGCAATGGTTAAAAACAAATTCCTTTGCGCAAAAACAAGAAGGATACTTTGGCGTTTACGTTAAAATTCTATTGGGAAATATTTCTTCTCAGAAAACAAGAAAATTTGTGGATGTAATTAATAAATACACCGACTCCCAAGATGTGCGCATAACTATTAACCAAGGCTTTTTATTAAAGCAAGTTGGCCTTGAAGAGTTGCCGTTTTTGTTTGCAGAACTAACTGAGTTAGATCTAGCAACTCCGGGTTTCGATTCGGCAGGAGATATTACTGCTTGCCCCGGAACCGACACATGTAATCTGGCAATTTCTAATAGCACCAATATTTCTGTTGAACTGGAAAAAGTGATCTATAGTGAATTTCCTGAATTGATCTATAACCATGACATTAAAATTAAGATCAGCGGTTGTATGAATTCTTGCGGGCAACATGGCTTGGCACAAATTGGTTTTCACGGAAGCTCTTTTAAAGTCGGAACCAATGTTGTTCCGGCTTTGCAAGTATTGCTAGGTGGAGGAACCTTAGGAAATGGCGATGGAAGAATTGCCGAGAAAGTAATTAAAGTTGCTAGCAAACGAGCGCCTGATGTTTTAAGAAAATTATTTAACGATTTTGAGAATGGATCTGTTGAAGGAGAATATTTTAATTCATACTACGACAGAAAAGGAAAAGATCATTTCTACCAACTCTTAAAGACACTCGGCGACAATTCAAATTTAGCTGAAAATGAATTTTTTGATTGGGGCTCGGAAGAAAAATTTAAAACGGAAATTGGAGTTGGCGAATGTGCCGGTGTAATTATTGACCTTGTGCAAACCCTATTTTTTGAAGCAGATGAAAAATTAGCATGGAGCGCCGAAGCATTTAGCAATATGCAGTTTGGCGATAGTATTTATTATAGTTATGCTTCATTTATTCATGCCGCAAAGGGTTTACTGCTAAATAAAGGAGTTCACGTGAATACGCATCATACGTTAATTGCTGATTTTGAAAAGCATTTTGTGGAGACAGGTCTTTTCAATTCATTTAAAATAGTAGTACTTCAAATAAATCAAAACGAACCTACAGAAGAATTTTCGATAAAATATTTTAACGAGTCTAAACAATTTGTAGAAACTGTAAAAGTTTACAGAGAAAGAACAAAAACAGAAATTGTGGAGGAAGTATAATGAAAAAGAACTTTATATATATTATATACGAATATTGTTGTTGCTGTTGTATGATAATGCACAGCTCAGCGTGCCAAATTTCTCCTATGTCATTCTGAGCGAGGCTATCCCCCTCTTGAGGGGGTGTCGCGAACCGACGGGGAAGGAAAAATTACAAACCATTAAAAACAACAACAATGAAAAAAGAAATATATCCAAAATTAACAGTAGTAGGCGCCGGTCCTGGCGACCCAGAATTAATAACCGTAAAAGCGATTAATGCTTTAAGCGAAGCTGATGTGATCTTATACGACGCTTTGGTAAATAAGGAATTATTAAAATATGCGCCACTAGATACCTTAAAGATCTACGTTGGAAAACGTAAGAATAAACACGAATACACGCAAGAGCAAATTAACAACCTAATTGTTGATTTGGCTTTTACACATGGAAGAGTGGTGCGTTTAAAAGGTGGCGATCCTTTTGTGTTTGGAAGAGGCAGCGAAGAAATTGCACATGCCGATGCATTTAATATAGAAACAGCGGTTGTACCGGGCATTTCAAGTTCAATTGGCGTTGCGGGTGCAAGTGGAATTCCGGTAACTCACCGTGGTATTAGTGAAAGTTTTTGGGTAATTACAGCCACCAAGCAAAATGGCAAATTATCAAACGATATTTTTGATGCTGCAAAAAGTAATGCTACTGTAGTGATCTTAATGGGCTTATCAAAACTTCAACAAATCACAGAAGCATTTAAAGCTAATGGAAAAGCGGCTACACCAATTGCGGTAATTCAAAACGGAACATTAGCAACCGAAAATGTAGCGATTGGAAGTATTGAAACAATAGTACAAGAAGTGAAAGAGCAAAATATCAAATCACCTGCAATTATTGTGATCGGTGATGTGGTGAAGTTTCATAGATATTACGAGTCATTGTCGCATCATGTAAAATATTCGTTGAACTAATATGAACTTTAAATACATATTTATTCTACTGTTTATAACAAGCTCTGTGTTTTCGCAAAGCGACAATGGACATTCGTATAATATGTTTTGGTGTGGTTATTACAATTACACACAGCTAAATTCAAATTGGAATGTAAATACCGATATTCAACATAGAACCCGTGATGGTTTTGAGATACAAGGGCAAACCTTGATAAGAACAGCGGCGGTGTACAAGATAAATAAATTGCTTAATGTAAGTTTTGGCGGCGCTCATTTTCGTTACTACATAAAAAACGATGTTACACGAGGAGAATGGAGACCATGGCAGGAATTTGGTTTGAATTCTTTTTATGGAAAAGTGAGGGTTGGAAATCGCTTGAGAGCAGAACAACGGTTAAACCAAATTGTAAAAGTGGTGGAAGTAACAAATGACTACAGATTCAACTGGCGCTTCAGATATAAGGTCGATGTAGAATTTCCTTTGATCAAGCAAAAAGAGAGAACGCATTCTGTTTCATTATGTAACGAATTCTTTATCAATTCAGGGAAAGGCATCAACAACCCCTTTGATCAAAATAGAACTTTTGCATCCTTTAATTACCAATTGTCAAAAAGTTTAAAGCTGTTGTTTCAGTACATGTATATAGTTCAATATGTAAAGGCGCAAAACAATTACGAAAAAATTTCTGTTATAAGATTTAATATTCATCATACAATAAGCAATGACAGAACCAGTAAATAAGCTATTCCCTGTATTCTTAAAGCTGGAGAACCTTAACGTTTTGTTGGTGGGTGGCGGAGCCATTGCTCATGAGAAACTAACTGCAATTTTGAATAATAGTCCACAAACAAAAGTAAAATTAGTAGCCGAAAGCATAAGTAAAGAGATAAAGCAATTGGCCGCAGGAATTTTATCCATTGAGTTGAATGAAAGAAAATATGTAAAGTCAGACCTCAAGAATGTGAATATTGCTATATCAGCCGTTGGAGATATTAGTTTAAGTGAAGAAATAAAAAAGGATGCTAACGAAGCTGGAATATTAATTAATGCGGCAGACAAACCCGACCTTTGTGATTTTTATTTAGGTTCGATCGTGCAAAAGGGCGACCTTAAAATTGCGATCTCTACCAATGGAAAATCGCCAACCATGGCAAAACGTATCAAAGAAACGTTGAATGATGTTTTTCCGGACGAAACGCAGGAGGTGCTTGAGAATTTATTTACCATTCGCGAAAACTTAAAGGGTAATTTCGAGTATAAAGTAAGAACGCTGAATCACATTACTAAAGAGTTAACATTACCTAAAGAAAAACCAAATACTGCAAAACGAATTCGTGTAGCAGCCCTTTATTCATTGGCTGTAATTGTATTGATGTTGATCGGGCATTTGATCTTATCTTACGTTCCAATCGATAGCCTCAGAGATCTTGTGAATGTTATTGTACGAAACCTAGATGAGGATTTTGTGCTTTTTGTTTTAGGAGGTTTTGTTGCGCAAATGATCGATGGCGCTTTAGGAATGGCTTACGGTGTAAGTGTTACAACATTTTTATTGAGTTTAGGAATTCCCACTATTACGCCTGCAGTTGCCAGCGCAAGTATGCATGCCTCAGAAATTTTTACAACAGGATCTTCATCTTTGGTTTATATGCGATATAAAAATGTTAATATAAAACTATTTAAAAAGTTACTTATCCCAGGAATACTCGGTGCAGTTTTAGGTGCGGCATCTGTTTCGTTCATTAGTAAAGACGATATTTTATGGGTTAAACCACTGGTTGCTATTTACACGCTCACTCTTGGTTCTTTGATTGTTATTAGAGCGTTAAACGTGAGTTTAAGAAAGAAAAGTAAGATCCGTAAAATATTTCCCGTGGCTTTAATTGGTGGTTATCTCGATTCACTTGGCGGCGGTGGTTGGGGACCAATTGTTACAACCTCACTAGTGGCAGGTGGAAGAAATTTGCGTTATTCTATTGGGTCATCGCATCTGGCAAAATTCTTTGTAGCCTTAATAAGTACTATTACTTTTTTCTGTATTATTGGATTAAGTCACTGGCAAATTATTTTTGGTTTAGTGATCGGTGGAATGGTGGCTGCACCTATTTCAATTTACTTTTCAAATAAAGTTCCAACTAAAAAAGGATTAATCCTTGTTGGAACCCTCGTTATAATTATCAGTTTAAAAACAATCATTCAAACTTTATTAAATTAATATGATCACAACAGATATCGCCGTTATAGGCGCAGGACCAGTAGCGCTTTTTGCTATTTTTGAAGCAGGGCTTTTAAAAATGCGATGCCATTTAATTGATTATTTGCCTCAAGCAGGTGGTCAGCTTACCGAAATCTATCCTAAAAAGCCAATTTATGATATTCCAGGATATCCAACTGTTTTAGCACAAGAGTTAGTAGATAATCTTTTAAAACAAGCAGAGCCATTTAAGCCAACATTTACTTTTGGAGAGCGAGTAGAAAAATTGGATAAGATAGCTGATCGTGATTTTATTCTAACCACTAATATGGGAACAAAAATAAATGCACGGGTTGTTGTTATTGCAGGAGGGCTTGGTTGTTTTGAACCACGCAAACCGGAAGCAGAAAATTTAGAACAGTTTGAGAATGGAAAAGGTGTTTCATACATGGTACTTGATCCGGAAGCCTATAGGAACAAAAAAATAATTATTGCCGGTGGTGGTGATAGCGCATTAGATTGGACCATTTTTTTGTCAAACATTGCTAAGGAAGTTACGCTTGTTCATCGCAGCGAAGCATTTCGTGGCGCACCGGATAATGTAAATAAAGTTTTGAAATTAGCGGAAGAAAAAAAGATCAATTTACTTTTGAATTCAAATTTAACTCATGTGGATGGATCAGAAAGACTAAGAGTGGTTGGATTAATTAATACTAAAACAAACGAGAAACAAGTAGTTGAAGCCGACAACTTGATACCGTTATTTGGATTGAGTCCAAAATTAGGACCAATGGAAAATTGGGGATTAACCATTGAAAAAAATGCTATTGTGGTAAATACTGAAGACTATAGCACCAATATCGAAGGTATTTATGCCATTGGCGATATCAATACCTATAAAAATAAACTAAAATTGATCCTTTGCGGTTTCCATGAGGCGGCTTTAGTAGGCCATAGTGCTTACAAATATCTTAATCCTGGCGTAAAGTATACCATGAAATATACAACGGTTAACGGCGTAAATACGTTTTAAAACCTGTATCTTTAGGGGATAAAATTTTAAAAAATGAAGATCAATCTAAAACGCCTCAACAATAACTTCCACATGGAAGCAAGAAATGAGGATGGGAATACAATACAAATGGATTCATCACCCGAAATTGGTGGAGAAGGAAAAGGTATGCGCCCTCGTCAATTACTTTTAGCAGCTATTGGTGGTTGCAGTGCAATAGATGTGATATTGATTTTGAAAAAGCAAAAACAAGAGATCTCAGATTTTGATGTGGAAGTGGATGGAGAAAGTGAGAAAGTTGAAGATTATTCTTTATTCAGAGACATCACCTTGCATTTTAAGGTGAAAGGAAAGGTAGACTATGATAAAGTTGAACGGGCCGTGAAATTATCGATTGATAAGTATTGCTCTGTTTCAAAAACCTTGGAACCAACAGCGAAAATTAATTATAAAATAACTGTGAACTAATATGGCAGCTGAGATATCATCCTGAGCGCCTGCCTTCCGGCGAGGCAGGTAGGCGAAGGAGGAATCGAAGGACTGTCTATAAATATTATAATGGAAAAAAGAAATTTTGAAACAGATGCCATAAGAGCACAGCTACAACGATCGGAAAACAACGAGCACTCAGTTCCGGTGTACCTAACCAGCAGTTTTGTTTTTGACACTGCCGAAGAAATGCGCGCTGCTTTTAACGATGAGAGCGACGATTTTATTTATTCGCGCTATACAAACCCTAACGTAAATGAATTTGTAAATAAAGTTTGTTTAATGGAAGGCGCAGAAGCAGGTGTAGCAACTGCTTCGGGCATGGCTGCTATTTATACAAGTTTTATGGCTTTATTAAAGTCGGGCGATCATCTTGTGTCTTGCTCTTCGGTATTTGGAGCTACACATGCTTTGTTCACTAAATATTTTCCGAAACTAAATATTTCGCATTCGTATTTTAACATCAAAGATCCAAATAGCATCGAGAAATTAATAAAAACGGAAACACGTTTTATTTATTTGGAAACACCAACAAATCCTGCAATTGAATTGATAGATCTGGAATTTGTGGCAGCGATCGCGAAAAAGCATAATAAATTATTAATCGTTGATAATTGTTTTGCTACACCGTATTTACAACAACCCATAAAATATGGCGCTGATCTTGTAATTCATTCTGCAACAAAATATATGGACGGACAAGGACGCGTATTGGGTGGAGTAGTGGTGGGCAAAAAGGAATTGATCCAGGAAATTTATTTGTATGGAAGGTTAACCGGGCCGTCTTTAAGTCCGTTTAATGCATGGACCCTAAGCAAGAGTTTGGAAACACTAACCATTAGAATGGACAAACATTGCGAAAATGCTTTGTCGGTTGCAGAAGCTTTAGAAAAGAATACAGCTTTAGAAAACGTATCATATCCCTTTTTAAAATCGCATCCACATTATGCTATTGCAAAAAAGCAAATGAAAGCTGGCGGGGGAATAATTACGATCACCGTAAAAGGTGGTTACGAAGCAGCAAAAAAAATGATGGATAAATTGCAAATGATCAAGATCTCTCCAAATTTAGGAGATGTGAGAAGTATTGCCACACATCCGGCCTCTTCAACCCATTGTAAATTATCTGAAGAAGAAAGATTATCTGTTGGAATTACACCTGGTTTAATTCGCATCTCGATTGGATTGGAAAATAAAGAAGATATTTTAAATGACATTGAACAAGCATTAAAGTAAGCAGTTCCTATCATCCCCCACTTAAGGGGATGACTCGGTAAAACCGAAACGGGGGAGAAAAATAAATGAATAAAGTAAGCAATATATTAACTCAAATTGAAAACAAAACTACGGAGGAAGTTCTACAAATCGTAGCGCAATTACCTTCGGAGAGCGTTGTATTTTCTACAAGCCTCGGTTACGAAGATCAGGTACTTACCCATATGATTTTTTCCGAGAATTTACGTATTTCTGTTTTCACCCTGGACACTGGCCGTATTTTTCCTGAAACGTATTCTGTTTTTAGTAGTACTCTAGACCGTTATAAAAAGCAAATCCAAACTTTTTATCCAAATACAGCGTTGGCTGAAGACTTAGTTACTAAAAAGGGACCATTTAGTTTTTACGAAACTGTAGAGAATAGAAAAGAATGTTGTTTTATTAGGAAGGTAGAGCCATTGAAGCGCGCTTTAATAGGACATACCATTTGGATCACTGGAATAAGAGCCGATCAGTCTGGTAACAGAACTGATATGCCGATGGTAGAATGGGATGATGCAAATCAAATTGTAAAAATTCATCCTTTGTTAAATTGGAGTTTAGAAGAAGTGAAAGGCTACATTAATAAATATAATATTCCTTACAACCCCTTGCACGATAAAGGTTTTGTAAGCATTGGTTGCCAACCTTGCACACGCGCCATTAAAGATGGTGAAGACTTTAGAGCTGGACGTTGGTGGTGGGAAGACGCGAGCAAAAAAGAATGTGGACTTCATAGGTGAATTATGAATGTTGAATGATAAATTTTGAATGAAGCATAACCGATGTCATCCTGAGCGTAATCGAAGGGCGACAAGCAAAAATTAAAATTACAATGAGTAAGTTAGATTATTTAGATCAATTAGAAAATGAAGCCATTCACATTTTGCGTGAGGTGGCGGGGCAGTTTGAAAAACCTGCGTTATTATTTAGTGGCGGCAAGGATAGTATTTGCTTGGTGCATTTGGCATTAAAGGCATTTCGTCCGGGTAAATTTCCGTTTCCATTAGTGCATGTAGATACAGGACATAATTTTCCGGAAGCATTGAAATATCGCGATGATCTTGTGGAGAAGATCGGCGAGAAGTTAATAGTAAGGAAAGTGGAAGACACTGTGAAGGCAAAAAAGTTACAAGATGCTAAGGGAAAATTTCCGAGCAGAAACGCTTTGCAAACTTATACATTGTTGGAATTAATAGAGGAATTTGAATTTGATGCATGCATTGGCGGTGCTCGTCGCGATGAAGAAAAAGCGCGTGCTAAGGAAAGGATATTTTCTGTTCGTGATGAATTTGGTCAGTGGGATCCAAAAAAACAGCGTCCAGAGTTATGGAATATTTACAATGGTAAAATAAATAAAGGCGAAAATGTTCGCGTATTCCCTATAAGTAACTGGACAGAATTAGACGTTTGGAATTACATCAAGCGAGAGAAGATAGAATTGCCAAGTATTTATTATACGCACGAGCGCGAATGTGTTGTAACAGAAAGCGGGCAGTTAATGGCGAATTCAGAATATTTGCAATTAGACGCAAGCGATAAGATCATCACTACGCAAGTTCGTTACAGAACAGTTGGCGATATGACATGCACAGCTGCCATCGAAAGCGAAGCGTATCATATTGATGACATCATTAACGAAATAAAAGAAGCAAAAATTAGCGAACGTGGCGCAACACGTATGGATGACCGCATTAGCGAAGCAGCTATGGAAGATCGCAAAAAGGGCGGTTATTTTTAAGAATTAAAAATTTTGGATTATAAATGTTGAATGGTTCAACTCGTAATTCGAAATTGAACATTAACATTCAAAATTAAAGAGCATGGAATTATTAAGATTTTTTACAGCAGGAAACGTTGACGATGGAAAAAGCACATTGATAGGACGTTTATTATTTGATAGCAAATCCATATCAACAGATATTATTGAAGCGCTAACAAAACAAAGCAAAACGAGCGGGATAGATACGGGCATTGATCTTGCATTGTTAACCGATGGTTTACGCGCAGAACGTGAGCAAGGAATTACAATTGATGTGGCATATAAATATTTTACAACGAATAAGCGTAAATTTATTATTGCAGATACACCGGGGCATATTCAATACACACGTAATATGTTTACAGGCGCTTCAAATGCTGATCTGGCTATTATTTTAGTGGATGCACGCAATGGAATTACCGATCAAACGAAGCGTCATAGTATTATTTCTTCTATTCTAGGAATACCTCATGTATTGGTGTGCGTAAATAAAATGGATCTTATAAGTTATTCTCAAGCACGCTTTGATGAAATTGTAAGTGAGTATAAGAAGTTTGCCGCGCCTCTGAATTTAACTCAGATGTCATTTATTCCAGCAAGCGCATTAGACGGTGATAATGTTGTTGAACGGTCTACACATATGGATTGGTATAAGGGCGATACCTTAATGGAATTTTTGGAAAATGTTAGTATTGCAGAGAAGAATTCAGAAGGCGATGCACGCTTTCAAGTACAATATGTTATTCGTCCGCAAACAAACGATTTGCATGATTACCGCGGTTATGCTGGAAAAGTATTAAGTGGTTCGTATAAAAAAGGAGATAGAGTTTTAGTTCTTCCTTCAAATATTGAAACAAGCATTGAAAAATTGGAAAAGCATCAAGCCGAAATTGAAGTGGCCAATGCTTTGGATCCGGTGATCATTCATTTAAAAGATGATGTGGACATCAGTCGCGGAAGCACTATTGTAAAAATAAACGAAACACCTCAAACCCAAAACGAAGTAAATGCTACTTTATGTTGGATGGATAATAATGCATTTGAAGCAGGACAAAAATTAATTTTGCAGCAAAACAGTTTCAGAACAAAAGCAATAGTAAAAGATATTATAGGCAAGATCGATATTCATTCGTTCAAGCAATTGGAAAGTGATGGTGGAATGAAGTTAAATGATATTTGTAAAGTATTCATTAAAACTGCTGAGCCAATTAGCTTCGATGCTTACCAAAGGAATCGCCATACCGGTTCATTTATCCTAATAAACGAGAACACAAATAATACAGTTGCGGCGGGCACTATTTCTTTGTCCTAAAATCGTTTATATAAATGATAACAAGGCTAATAGCCTTGCTTTGCTATAACCCTACCCTAATTATTAGTGAATTAATTGGCTGTTTTACAGATATGGCTTATTTTTACTATATATTTAAAACGTTTTAGTAAAATCAAATTAATATGAAAATAGGAGCAGGTTTAGCATTTGTGTGTTTTTTCGTTTTGATCAGTCATATCAAAGCTCAAACAGCAGTTGGCGACACTATTATTATAAAGACTTTCAAATACGGGAGTACTTCACGCGATACCATGATCAATTTTCCGAACAATTCTCAAACCTTCGAGAAGATCATCATGAAATACAATATGCGTTGCAAAAATAATTTGGTATCAACTCAATCGGCACCAAATCAAGGTTGCGGTGAGTGGGATTATTCGTGCAACACCTACATTGTTGATTCGTCTAAAATTGAAAAAGCAGCAAAAACA
>JAWXAS010000031.1:0-5864 GCA_034439635.1 Bacteroidota bacterium
CAAAGGACAAACAAGCTTGAAGTGATAGCCCGATAAGGCGCCCAAATAATAAAAATACTTTTTGAGGTTCGACTAAATTAGATTCACTTTTGAAAAATTAGAGAGGTATATATTTGATAATCTTTACTTGCATTTGTTTTTGTTTCCAAAAGGCACAAACGAGTAAATTTGGGTTTAATCTCGGCTTAGGAACAGGAATTTCAACTGGAGCATGGGTAGGAAGATCAGAAAATCAAGCCGCTGCGTCAATCTTCTATAAGAGAATTTCTTTAGAGATGGATTATTGTATACAGCCATTTTCTCATTTTGGAATTAAGAAAAAGCTCATCATGTTGTTAGGATATAATTCTGATGTAAATAAAAAACTAGTATTTAATATTATGCTTGGGGATGCAAATTTTCATGGTCAAAGTACACCACTTTCGATACGCGAGACAATTTTAATAGAATATATTATCCAAAAAAAAGCGCTTTAAAAATCAAAACTGGTCTTTTTTATAAGGCAAATAAAAAAGAGAATTTAGGAGTGGGAGTTAGTTTATTCTTTGGTACGGACAATTACTATGAAATGAATCATGATGTACCTGTTCAAAGTTTCAGCCTAACAAGTTTTTTAACTTTATGCTATATTATAAAAAAACCAAGCACAGAAGTTAAAACCTAAATCCCATCATACTCCATCTTTACAAAATCCATTAACTCTTTTACATACTCAGGAGAAAAATCAAATTTAATTCCGGCTGCCTTATATACTTCAGGAATGGTTTTGGTATAACCCAAACTTAATGCTGCTTTGTATTGATCGATAGTTTTTTTAGCGCTTGTTTTATAATTGCGCCACATGGCTATTGCGCCCAATTGTGCAAAGCCATATTCAATATAATAAAATGGAACTTCATACAAGTGTAATTGTACTTGCCAGCGACGTTTTAAATTAGCTTCTAGTCCGGTGTAATTGATCACATCACTTCCAAAATCTCGCATAATGTTGGCCCACTCTTCGTAACGCTCTTTAATATTATGTTTCGGATTTAAATAGATCCAATGTTGAAATTTATCAATGGCTGCTATCCAAGGCAAAGTATCCATCACACTTTCTAATTGCTGGCGTTTGGCACGCTTTAAGTCTTCGATATTATCAAAAAATGCTTGCCAATGTTCCATGCTAATTAATTCCATGCTCATACTGGCAAGCTCTGCAATTTCACTTGGTGGCGATTTAAAATCAACCAATTCAAGATCTTTACATAAAAAAGAATGAATAGCATGTCCGCCTTCATGAACCATCGTTACCAGATCGCGATGTAAGCCAACCGAGTTCATAAAAATAAATGGCACGTCGGTTTCGTATAAGGGATATTGATAACCTCCCGGGGCTTTACCAATTCTGCTTTCCAAGTCTAAACGCTTTAATACATCCATAGTATAAATGCATTCACCAAAAAATGGATCTATCTTATTAAAGCAATTAATGGTTTTCTCAACCAATTCTTTTCCGTTAGAAAATGGTTTTAAAGGTTCTTGGCCTTCATCATCTACGGCAGTATCCCAAGGACGGTAATCATCAAGGTTTAATTTTTCTTTTCGTTTGCGATCGTGTTCACGAATTAAGGGAACCGCATGCAGTTTTACAGCTTCATGAAAATTCAAACAATCTTGTACGGTATAATCAAAGCGGCCCAACTCTTCATGTTTAAAATCGCGATAATTTTTAAAACTTGTATTTTTTGCTACTTGAGTGCGAAGATCGATCAGTTCTGTATACAATTCATTCAAGGCTTTTTCATCTAGCGACCTTCTTTCGGCAACTTTGGCATATACTTCCTCGCGAACTCTTCTATCCAAACTTTTCAAATACACGCCAGCTTTTTGCAAGGTCATTTCTTCACCATTATAAGTAATGGTTTGCTTTCCGTTAATAGAACCAAACTCTTGTTCTTTTGTTTGTAATTCGGTTTTTAACGGTATGTTCTTTTCTCTGAATAGTAAAATACTTTTCTCAACACCGCGGATGTAAACAAAATATTTTTCGGTGGGTAAATTTTTTGCAAAGGGGCAATCAATTAATTTTTTGTTGAGGTCGTTTGCAATAGGGGCAATGTTAGGCTCAATATTATTTACAAAATCGTTGAAGCTATTTCTAATGGCTTCATCGGTTGTATCGCAGGTCATTTTAATATAACGCCAGGCCATATCTTCGCTTACTACCGAACTTAATTCGCTTATATCTAATAACCATTTTTCCAGTTCAACTTCCGAAGAAACAGAACGCTTTAGTAATTCATCATAAAAAGGTTTTAGTAATTCCCACGTAGTAACCTTGAAGGTTTGTGGCACATAGTTTCTTTGCATATTTAAATTTTTAGGGTGCTTATTTTTCCAATATCCTCATAATTCTCTTCCAGCCATTTGCTGCAGGCTGCATAACCAAGATCTTTCAAATGCATTAAAAAATCCCAAGAGGTATTCAATTTGCTAGAAAGATTGAGTTCAGAAAGATCGCTATCGGCACTGATACAGTGAAGATTTGTTTTTTTAATGGCGCCATCTAAAGTAATTCCTTTTTCAACTAAAGTGCGCTTAAATTCTATTTGTTGTATTTCGTGATGTAAAGAAGAATTAAAACTTATTTCATTTACGCGATCTTTAATTTCTTCAATTGTTTTGGGAACAGTTTTAATTTTAAAAGGATTGATCTGAATCAATAAAATATCATCAGTATCTTCGGTATTATTGATCAATGGTTCTAAGGGCGGATTGCCCATATAACCACCATCCCAATAAAACTCTCCATCTATTTCAACTGCGGCGTACATATATGGTAAACATGCGGAAGCCATAATTGATTTTGCCGAAATTTCGCTTGGGCCAAAAATGCGTGGTTCGCAGGTTAAAACATTGGTAGCACACACAAATAATTTAGGAGGATTAAACCGATGAAGTTCTTCAAAATCGATTAATTCGTTCAGTATTTTTTCGAGCGGATTTAAACCTAAAGGATTAAATTGCGTTGGCGCCATTGTTTCGGATGTCATACTAAAAAATTTATAGCCCGGCGAAAAATCCATATTACCCTTGCTCATCATTTTGTCAAAAATAGATGGTTGCAATAAAGATGTTTTACCTGCTTCCGAAACTTTATGCCAAAATTTTACAAGTAAATGCTTAGCCTGATTTTTTCCGCCTTTGTTTAGTCCGTAAATAGCACAAACGCCATTCATAGCTCCGGCACTGGTGCCACAAATTCCGTCAATTTCTATTCGGTCATCATCCAGCAAACGATCGAGTACACCCCATGAGTAGGCACCATGAGCGCCACCGCCTTGTAGGGCTATGTCTAATTTTTTTGTTTTCATAGATCTTTATCTTTCTTTATTTTTTCAAGCGCTTCTATATCTAAAAGATCCTTAGGCCTGTTAGCAGCTTTTTTGGCTTCAATTAATTGATTTATATGTAAAAATCTCAATGCAACACCCTCTACTATTGCTTCATTGCTCAAAAGGTAACATTTTTCAAATTTTTCTTTTTCAAATCCGCTTAAAGAGGTCATTATGTCAAGTTGAAAACCGGAAGGAAGATTTATTCCTGACCAACCAGGAACGAAATCTATTCTTTCAACCTGAGGCATGTCCGGCAAACCTAATTTTACTAGAGCTTTATTTAAATTCTTTCGATTTTGTAAAGTGTCCTCTATCCAAATATCTACATCCTCTGTAAGTCTAAAAAAGCCATTCAATACAGTAGCAAATCCACCAACAAGAATGTATTTCACAGAATTATCAGCCAGCGTTTTAAAAAGATCGATTATTTCATCATCAAGAAGATCCATGTTAACTTTTTGGTTGGGGTGTTACTTTAATGCTAGCAGAACGCAACATTTTAGCAATACGAATTAAGCGAAAAAGTCGAGCCAATCTTTGTTCATGAATATTGAGATCTTTAAACTCCCTATTTTTCATTTTATAAAGATAGCAAAAAAGGGCCTTGTAAAGGCCCTTTTTCTATAAGAAGGTTATTCTAAAAACCAACTATTTATGCTCTTTTTTGCAACAAGCACCTTCGGCTTTTGCATCACCTACTTTGCAAGTAGAAGTACATTTATCTTCAGCACATTTCTTTTTGCACTCATCGGCAGTAGCGCAGCAAGAAGCGTGTTTTTCGGCGCTGGTGCATGCTTTACCTTTACAACCTTTAGTTGCGCAATCTTTGCAACAATCCTTATCGGTACATTTATTCTTTTTGCACATTTCAATACACTCCTTAGAGCATTTGTCGGTACAGCATTTTGGACGATCATCGCCATAATTTTTAAAACTGAATGTAACTAGGCATACTAATGCCAATAAAATATTTTTCATTTTGTATAAATTTAAAATTAATTAATGTTTGATTTTCCTAAATACACTAATTGCTTAGGAGGCAATTAGGAACGAAAATGTTAGGCAATAGCCGGCGGCTTAATCAAAGAATTTAAATAGCCCTCAGATAATTCTGCGGCCGATCTTAAATTGTGTAATTGAAATGTATTTATCGATCCTGCCGAAACAAGAGCTTCGTTTTTTTCTTCTGCACCCATGATCACCGAAAAGTTAAGGTGAGCAGTTTGAACCGGTACGTTAGCACAGCAATTTTCTTTGTTACAACACATATCCTCATTCGTATCTTCCGAACAACAACCTTCATCAACTGCCATGCAAACAACTTCTACTTTTTCTTCCTTTTGGGTTGAATAAGTGAACAAAAGGTTGTTTAATACAAAACACACCAACACATTACTTACAATTATAATTCTCCTTAAATTCACGTTTGCGTATCAAATATATGAAAACAATGGAGGATAAAAAAGGACTTATATCATATTTAACAGAGTTTATTACCCCAAAACGCAAAAAACGCTTTGATGAGGTAATGGCGCAGCGCATAAATCATTTACAAATAGTTGTGGAGGATCTTTATCAGGCCCATAACGCCAGTGCAGTTTTACGCAGTTGCGATTGTTTTGGCGTGCAATACGTGCATTTTATTGAGAACAAAAATACCATGAAGGTGAGTAGCGATATTGCTCTGGGCGCCGAAGGTTGGGTAAGCATAAAAAAACACAATGGTGCTGAAAACAATACGCGCGCGTGTTTGCAAAAATTAAAAGACGAAGGATTTAGAATTGTAGCAACAACACCTCATAAGAATGATGTTACTATTGACCAATTGCCTGTAGATAAAAAAATGGTTTTGGTTTTTGGCACAGAGAAAGACGGAATTTCTCAAGATGTAATAGACATGGCCGATGAATTTGTAAAAATCCCTATGTATGGTTTTACCGAAAGTTTTAATATTAGCGTGAGTGCTGCACTTTGCATGTACGAACTTACTACTCGCATTCGCGAAACAGTTCCGAATTGCTATTTAAGCGAAACCGAAAAAACAGATATTTATTTGGATTGGTTAATGAATAGTATTGATAAAAGCGAATTGATAGTAAAGAAGTATTTAGAGAGGAATAGAAGTTAATTTTTTTTGGGCGCCCCCCGCGGGCCGGGCTTTACGCTTCAATCTTTTGCCCTGCGGGACAAAAGGATTTCCGCTGCAATCCCTGGCGCGGCCACCGCACGCGTCTCCGTAGCATGATTTGTGCTAATATTAAGATGGTGCTTCGAAAAGAGTTTGGAAAGTTGTTGTAATTCCAATAACGCTCTGCGTCCTCTGCGCTATCTTTGCGAAGCGCTGCAGGCGCGCGCTGTGTCTAAATAGTCGAACCTCAAAAAGTATTTTTATTATTTGGGCGCCTAATCGGGCTATCACTTCAAGCTTGTTTGTCCTTTGCTATGTTTGTCGCACTGCGGGGTCTGCGCAGAAAAAGCGAAGCC